>PFMD01000018.1:21824-28842 GCA_002784945.1 Candidatus Kerfeldbacteria bacterium CG_4_10_14_0_8_um_filter_42_10 | reverse complement strand
ACAATTTAAATATTCATTAATTAAGAATTAAAATCCTTGGGTGTGGGGATTCTGGTTTTTCCGTGAAAGGATTTATGAACATCTCTAAGCTGTTGGTTGGTAAGATGAGTGTAAATTTGAGTGGTGGTGATAGAGGCGTGCCCCAGCATGACCTGGACGCTTCTGATATCCGCTCCGTTTATTAATAAGTCAGTGGCAAAGCTATGCCTTAAGGTATGGGGAGTCACATTTTTGGTGATGCCCGCCGCTTTAGCGTATTTCTTGATTAGTCTTTGAAGGGAACGAGGCGTAATCGATTCCGCCCCTTCTTTATTTCTTTTAACCGCGCGGTCGTGGCGGACGAACATATTCAGGGAAACGTCCGGCCGGGCATCCAAATACTGTTTTAACCAGTACTTGGCTTGCGGAGAGAGAAAAACAATCCTAATCTTATCGCCCTTTCCTCTTACGGAGAATTCATCCTTCTTTAAATTGATTTGTTCCGTTTTCAAATTAGCCAATTCCGAAACTCTTAAGCCGGTGGAAAAAAACAGTTCTAAGATTGCCTTGTCTCTTTTTTGAATAAGGGGAGTTTCTTTGGTTTTCAGCGGCGCTTCCAGAATCCGTTCCAAATCTTGCCCTTCCAAAAAATCCACTTGCCGGTCGGGCATTTTGGCCAGCTCGATTTTCTCCGGCGCGGTGGTTTTAATATCCTGTTTGGCCAAATATTTCAAAAACGATCTCAAAGCGATAACATGGTAGTTCTGGGTGCTTTTTTTCAAGGGTTGTTTATTTTGATTGACCATTCTGTTCAAATGCAATCGGAATTCCTTGATTTTCTGAGGAGTAATGTCTTCCGGCTTATCCGTTTTTGCCCAGTTAAAAAACCGCTGCAGGTAAAAATCATAATTCCGAATCGTGGCCTGGCTGCGGTTTTTTTCGATTTCCAAATAATCCAGAAAATCCTGTTTTAGTTGTTTGAGGTTTTTATCGTTCATAATTGTTTTTAAACCGTAGGCGAAACGCCGGCGTTTCGCCTACTATATTTTTACAAGCTACCAGCTAACTATATTGTACGACACTACGCAGGTTAGAGCAATTATTGGTCAAAATTGACACTTATTCAAAAATCTGTTATTTTATCCTTAACTAACTAATTAATCTGCGGTTCTCCGGTACACGTTTGGTATTTAAGACGGTACTCGGGAATCCGCGAATTCTAAGAAGCAAAACTATGACTCTTACCAAAGAAAAAAAAGACGAAATAATCAAGAATTTTAAAACTCACGAATCCGATACCGGATCCGCCGAAGTCCAAATTGCCATTCTTTCGGTAGAAATTGATGAGCTGTCCGACCACTTAAAAAAGCATAAAAAGGATCATTCTTCCCGCCGCGGACTGCTGAAAAAAGTGGGTCAAAGAAGAAGGTTTCTTCGCTACCTGGAAAAAGAGAATCCGGAAAGCTATCAAAAATTAATTAAGAAGTTGAAAATTAAGAAATAGCAACACGCCGGGCTTAAACGGCTTTCGGCATATTTTTATGACTACTAAACATAAAGAACAACGGGTAGGGGTTTTTGTGGATGTTCAGAACATGTACCATACCGCCAAGCATTTATACAGCGCGAATGTTAATTTCGGAAAAATTTTAGAAGTGGCGGTGGGGGAACGGCGATTGATTCGGGCGCTGGCCTACGTGGTCCGTTCTCAAAGCATGGAAGAAGAAGTTTTCTTCGAAGCCCTTTACAATCAAGGATTCGAATTAAAGATAAAAGACCTGCAGGTTTTTATCGGGGGAGCCAAAAAAGGCGATTGGGATGTGGGAATCGCCATGGATATCATGCGTCTTTCTTCCAAACTGGATGTGGTTGTGCTGGTTTCCGGCGATGGTGATTTTACCGAACTTTTAAAGCATGTTAAATCGTTTGGTTGCCGCACCGAAGTGATTGCCTTCGCTAAATCGGCCTCCGCTCTCTTGATTCAAGAAGCGGATAACTTCATTGATCTCAGCAAGTATAAAGAAAAATTTCTTTTCATTAAAACCAGAAGAACGGTCCCCTTAAATACTGATAATAAAAAAATCAAGCGCGGCCCCAGAATAGTCCGAAAAAATAATGGTTGATAAGAACAAAAAAACCGGAATCCCTTTTATCATCTTTTTGGTGGTAATAACCGTTTTTTTAAGCTACTGGTTTCTGAAACAGAAAGAAGAAATTTCCCAAGAATCCGTAGCGGCCAACACAGCTAATCTCAATCAGCGCCCAATCATAGTCAATAACAGTAATAGTAATTCCGACATCGCCAATACCGTTGCGCCGGTATCAAGCACCTTTCAGAACGCCGATTATGATTTTGAAATTGCCAATACCTCGGAAGATGAAGCAAAAGAAATGCCCTCGGGAAATATTTATACCGTGTATTTTAACGAGGATAAAATCAGCGTACTGGATGAAACAAGCGAGGGAGTAATCAGAAATTCGGTATCGGTGGTTACGGAAAGCGCGATAACAATGGCCGGCCAAACCGGCGCCCGCCTTAAAGCCGAAAGCACCAAAGATGGCTCCGAAGTGAATCTTATTCTGGTAAAGAAGAACGGCCGGCTGTATCAATTTCAAGGATCGGATTCCTTTTTGGACCGAATGATCAAGGATTTCTCTTTTACAGATTAAATTGTAGTTTAAGAGTTGTAAGTTCTGTAGGGTAAGGGATAAAATGGGATGATAAGGGAAATGAAGGGATATTAAAGGAGATAAATTGGTTAAAGCTCCCCTTAATGCCCCCTAACATCCCCTGATTACCCCCATAACCCTTAATCGCTAGTAATCTTAATTTGCAACTGCTAATTAATAATTAATCTTTTCTGATTTTCAGACAGTTAGGCTACCAAGGAATCCAACCTTCGCCATAGGCTTCGGTCGGCAAGTCATCCTTCGCAGTCTAAAGCCTGGAGGTCAGAAGAGGCTCCCTTATAGTATCCTTAGAATCACTTTAAAAACCGGTGATATTCAGGATAGCTTGGGATAACGAAAGGAAAATTCAGATGGATTTTCAAAAAAAAGCTTCTGGCCCTAAAAAGTTCGAAGCAGAAATAGGAGGACGAAAACTAATCGTCGAAATCGGAAAACTGGCCGGGCAAGCGCACGGCAGCTGCACCGTTCAATACGGAGACACCGTCGCCTTGGCCACGGCCGTAATCAATCCGGAAATCGATGAGGAAACCGATTTCTTCCCTTTAACCGTTGATTACGAAGAACGGCTTTACGCCGCGGGAAAAATAAAAGGATCCCGCTTCATTAAAAGAGAGGGCCGGCCTTCCGATGAGGCGGTTTTGACTTCACGCATGGTCGATCGATCGATCCGGCCGTTTTTTGATGAGAAAGTAAGGCAGCAAGTGCAGGTGGTATTAATGGTGTTGTCGATTGACCAAGAAAACGATCCCGACCTGGTGTCTTTAATTGCCGCTTCTTGCGCTTTAAGCATTTCTCCGATTCCTTGGAAAGGCCCGATCGCCGGAGTAAGAGTAGGAATGATTGAGGGGGAATGGGTGCTTAACCCCACTTGCCTGGCTTTGGAAAAAAGCGATTTTGATTTAACGATCGTAGGCAACCAGGAGCTGGTTTCCATGATTGAATTCGGAGGAAAAGAAATCAAAGAAGAAACCGTTGCCGCTGGCGTGGAGTTCGGACACAAACACATTAAGAAAATAATCTCCTTTATGGAATCAATCCAAAAAGAGGTCGGTGAAGAAAAAACGGAGATTGAATACGGAGAACCTAACGAAGAAGAACAGAAAGAATTAGACCACATCAAAGAAATCGTCACTAATACTGTGGAAAAGAACAAAGAAAAAATCTTCCGCCCGGTTCCCAAAGCGGAACAAAATAAAGAGCTCGAACTGATTAAAGAAGAATTGGAAGAAATCTTGAAAGCGGATAATAAAGTAAGCAAAGAAGGCCGGGCTAAGGGGGTAAAAATGGTCAGCGAGATTGTGGATGCCGAAGCCTGCCGTCTGATTATCGAAGAGAACAAACGGCCGGACGGTCGCCAGCCGGATGAAATCAGGCCGCTTTCCTGCGAAGTGGGCTTTTTGCCCCGCACTCACGGATCCGGTCTATTCAACCGAGGGGAAACCCAAGTGCTTTCCATTGTTACCTTGGGCGCTCCCGGAGACGAACAGCTGATTGAAGGCATGGAAGTATCGGGCAAAAAGCGCTACATGCACCATTACAACTTTCCTGGATTTTCGGTAGGAGAAGTAAGAAGAATCGGTTCGCCCGGCCGCCGAGAAATCGGGCACGGCGCCTTGGCTGAAAAAGCGGTAATGCCGGTTTTACCAGATAAGGAATCATTCCCTTATACCATTAGGGTTGTTTCCGAAGTGCTGTCTTCCAACGGCTCCACCTCGCAAGCTTCTGTTTGCGGCTCATCCTTGGCTTTAATGGATGCCGGTGTTCCTATCACCAAACCGGTGGCCGGAATTTCCATTGGTATAATGGCTAAAGAAGATCTTTCCGATTACAAACTGCTTACCGACATTCAAGGAGTAGAAGATCACATCGGCGGAATGGATTTTAAAGTAGCCGGCACTAAAGACGGCATTACCGCCATGCAGGTGGATGTGAAATCTCATGGGATCACCTACGAAATTATTCGGGCCGCCCTGCAAAAAGCCAAAGCCGCCAGAGAAAAGATATTGGATGTGATGACGCAGGCTTTGCCGGCGCCTCGGCCGGAATTATCACAGTATGCTCCGCGAGTGGTTACCTTAAGAATTAATCCCGAAAAAATCCGCGACTTGATCGGAACGGGCGGCAAGGTAATTAACAAAATCATTGATGAAACCGGAGTGGACATTGATATTGAGGATGACGGACTGGTGATGGTTACCGCGGAAGCCGGCGACAAATTGGACGAAGCCATGGAATGGATTAAAGGAATCACCCACGAACTCCAGGCCGGAGAGGTCTACGAAGGCACTGTGACCCAGATCATGGCTGACCGCAATACCCGCCGGGAAATCGGCGCGCTGGTGGAACTATTGCCCGGGCAAGACGGCATGGTTCATATTTCCCAAATCGCTTATGAGCACGTAGAAAAGGTGTCGGACAAGCTGAAAGTGGGCGATAAAGTGAAAGTGAAGGTAATGAATGTCGATAACGAACGCGGCCGGGTGGAGCTTTCCATGAAAGCATTACTGGCGCCCCCCGCCGGAACAGACGATTATCATGCCGATTTCTCCAGAAGACCCAGTCGGGAACCACGCGGAAGGTTTTCCAGAGGAAGAAGATAATCAAAATCTTTACTGTTTCACGGCCGTAGGCGAAGATATATATCTTCGCCTACTTTGATTTTTAAAAAAATGAAGGCGACACGTCGACCCGCTTCGACTCGAATCGAGGCGAGCATGTCGCCTTCATTTTGGCTTGACAGAAATAATGAAACGTCATATAATGTCTTGAAATAAAAAATAAACGTTTGTCCTTTTCACTAACAGTGGAGATAACCATGAAAAACGCTTTAATCGCGTTGGCTTTTATGTTCACTACTGTCAGCTTTTGCTTATCCGGCAATCGCTTACGACTGGTCTAAACATCCGTCGAGGCCTGGTCATATCAGTAAGCAGGAGTTTGATACTGTTGGACAGAAAGGCGTCACTAGCTTCTTAAGAAAGTTGGACGCCATTCAGATTCAGCTCGGCAACTTCAGGGGAAATGAGGCAAATTTGGAAAAGCTCTGCCAGGAAGCAACCAATATTCTTCGATCGCTCGCCAAATATAGTTCTTCTGTAGAGGTGGTAATTTCGACCCCTCTTTCAAAAGTTGATCCCTGTCCGGCGCTGATCGAAGTGGTATTTGCTAATCCTTACGGCAGAAAAGTATTGCCGCGAAACCGTGAATACGAACTCTACCCACAAGGCAAACCCCGCTGGTTCTTGGAAAAGTACAAAAACGGTTCCGGATATGAATGGCGGTTTCTCGGAACTTATCACAATTGGATTGAGAGATACCGGAATATTGGATGGTGTGAATTGGTTATTACCGAAAAGCAGGTACAAGCACCTTATCCCAGTGATATTGATTGGCTGTTCGGTAAGGGCGGTGATGGAGGCATATTATTCCATCGTTCGTCCAAAAATCATTAACTTTGTACTTTCATTGTGACGCCGTAGGGGCGATTCATGAATTACCTCTACGGCGTTTTTCATTTTCCCGAATTAATCTTATAATGTAGGCAAGGCAGGCGAAGGCGCGATTCGCGAATCGCGCCTTCAACGATAAAATGATAAACTCAATATTGTGCCCAATAAAAAAGGAAAACTATTCGTAATAACAGGCCCCTCGGGAGCGGGCAAGGATTCGGTTATCGAAGAAGCCAAGAAACTGGGCCTTAAATTCGGCAATGTGGTTACTTCCACTTCCCGAAAACCCCGGGGCCAAGAAAGCGAAAATAACCCTTATCATTTTTTAAGCAAAAAAGAGTTTGAAAAAGCGATAAAGGAAAAAAAATTCGTGGAATACGTGGAATGGTGCGGCCATTATTACGGCACCGCCAAAAAAGACGTGAACGAAGCATTGGAAAAAAATCAATTGGCGATTGCGAGGATTGATCCGGTCGGCGCCCGTTCTTATAAAAAAATGATGCCGGAAAGCATAGCTATTTTTATCTCACCCCCTTCTCTGGAACATTTGGAAAAAAGGCTTAAATCCAGAAAGACCGATTCGCGAGAATCAATCAAGGCAAGACTGGAAAAAGCCCGTAAGGAAATGAATAACTTAAGCGGATGGGATTACGTTGTCGTCAATGAAGAAGGAAAGTTAAAAGAAGCCGCTTTAAAAGTAAAAAAAATAATAGAAGGTTCTGCCAAAAAAAAGACTGGAAGAATAATCCTTTTTTTATTGGGAGGATTTTTGATTGTTCTCGGTTACCTTTTTCTGTTTGGCCTGAGCCATCCTGGCACTAAACAAACGGCTCGAAAACTGGTTCAAAAAATCACTATTCCCTTAGAGGTTAATAGCCGTTTTCGACAGGCGCAGGCAA
>PFMD01000018.1:0-21816 GCA_002784945.1 Candidatus Kerfeldbacteria bacterium CG_4_10_14_0_8_um_filter_42_10 | reverse complement strand
TTTATCCCAGACTCTGCCGCCTCGGCATTACTGGTAAATTTTAGCGCCGCAGAGAATTTCAGCCTATTGCTCCCTAATATGGTGAATCCCAATTTTGAGCCGCCATCCATCTCAGAAGCCTTAATTATCAGCCAGCCGGACAGCGCTGTTTTAGGAGTTGTTTTTAAACTGGAAAATCCTCCGGAACAAAACTGGGAAAAATTCCAAAGAACAGTTCGGTATCTTTGGGCCAATAAATATCCTTCTCAAGTAACCAGAACCTTGCCTGATAACAGCCAGTACACTGAATTAGTGCCTGATTTAGAAAAAATCACTCCGGAATCCAGTAATTATGAAGGGCAAGAAATAAGGATATTAGCAGGAGAAGGAATTGCACTGGCATATTCTCAAGTCGGAAATTACGTTATTATTTCAGCAAATCCCACTGCCAATGGGGTAAAGGAAGCAATTTATCAGATAATGGATGCCAATAAAAAACCGGAAAAAAGAGCTATTCTAAAGGATTATAAGAGATGTGTTGAAGAAAACCCATATAAATTAACTCTTTTTAAGCCGGGCGCAGATCCAGCCGCCTTTTTAGTCAAAAATCCCGCCCTGTCACTATTTTTTGGCCAAAATAGGCTAAAAAGCGAGAAGTGCATCTGATTTGAACTCAATTGTGGATAACCCTTGTCCCGAGCGTAGTGAGGGATCCCCTTGTTTAGCAACGGAATCCATAGTAATTTGGCTAATATCAGCTAAATATATGGGAAGCATGATTTGTATTGACAGGGCTGTATTAATATGATATATTTAAGGTAGTGAAAACGCTATTTACTCAGAATTTGTAAGCTATTTGCAAATCCTATCCTTTATGATAGTAAGGAAATTTTCCCTATAATTAGCCAAATTCTGGTAATTATTGTAGGGAGTGCGTTCTTTACTATTTTGAAGAGAGCAAAAAAACAAAAATAAAAGGGTTCTTCGTAATAAAAATATGAATGAACCACAAAGATGGTAAAGAAATCATTTTTTATCTTCAGCTCTCAAAGGATAGAAAATGCGTTTAGGGTCTTTATATACACAATCTTCCAATTATCTTCGGATGAACGGAAGTTGAATAAAGGCCTTGGGCGCAACAGCGTCTATTAATAACATTGTTAAATTGGGCGCTAGTTGCGCCCTTTTTCTTTCCAAAAACAATTTATTACCCTATAATTAGGACGATATAATCAGAGGTAATTAACTAAACTATTTTACAATGGATCAAAATTTCATAAAGGAAATGGAAACAAAGCTAAAAGAGCAGCAGAAGAACCTACGAAATGATTTAGCCGGTTTTGCCGAGAAGAACGTTCATAAAAAAGATGACTACAATACCAAATTTCCTAATTACGGGAGCAAGGACGAAGAAAACGCCGTAGAAGTGGCGGACTTCCAAGACAATCTATCACTGGAAAGTGATTTAGAAAAAAATCTGGCCAAAGTGGATAAGGCACTGGAAAGAATTAAGCAGGGAGCTTACGGTAAATGTGAAAGATGCGGTAAAAAAATAGATCCGGAACGCTTACAAGCTTTTCCCGCGGCCACCACTTGCCTTAATTGCAAGAATTTAACTTAAATTTCGATAAGAATTTAAGGGAATGAAACAAATAACCAAGAATTTTGTTCTTATTAATCTTGGGATATTTTTTTTGTTTTTAGCGGATCGGTTTTTAAAATGGTCCGCCATTTCTTTTTTAGGGGAAGGGCAAAACTATGTTTTTCTAAAATTTTTCCGGATCGAGCTTTATTTGAATAAAGGAATCGCTTTCAGCGTTCCTTTTTATTTGCCGTTGATTTATTTTGTTAACCTTTCTATTTTGCTGATTTTATTTGCTTTTTTAAGAAAAGAATATCTGAAAAAAAACCAAGCCGCGGTCGCCGGGCTGACCTTAATAGCAGTCGGCGCAATCAGCAATCTTTTAGATCGGCTAATACAGGGCGCGGTAATCGACTTTGTTAATTTAAGAATCCTGCCCATTTTCAATCTGGCCGATTTAATGATTATCGCGGGAGTACTGGTTTTAGTTTTTCATATGAGAACGTTGAATAATTATAAAACGCTCTCATCCTAAGCTAAGTCGAAGGACCTCGATCAAGCAACATGAAACGATTCATTAAAAGAAAAGAAGATTTTAAATGCGGCCACTGCTACCGTTTGGTCAGGGGTGACGGCTACACTAATCATTGTCCCAATTGCTTGTATTCCCGGCATGTCGACCAGAATCCCGGCGACCGGAAATCAGATTGCGGGGGTTTAATGGAGCCGGTAGGCGTTATCAAAAAGAACGGCGAAATAAAAATTATCCACCGTTGTGGAAAATGCCATGTTGAAAAAATAAATCGTTTGAGCGCTGACGATAATCAAGAAGTTTTGTTGTCAATCATGCAATAAAGCACCGTGTCCGGCTCTTTATTTAAAACCGGTTAATGTATTATAATAAGACTAGACAATAACGTGAGTAATTAATTATAAAAAACAATAGGCTTTTTAATAAGTGATACTTTTTTATGGCATCGTTGAATAAACAAGCTGAATTACTTAATCAAGTCATTCAAGGTACCAATAGTGCTGTTTTTGATTTGCTTACCGAAAAAGGGAAGGCTATTTTTTTCCCCCATCAGGGCATTCTTGGTCAAACGGCCGAAGCCAAAGGCAAAAAATTAAATGCCACCATCGGCATGGCCTATGAAAATGACGGGTCCATAATGGCGCTCCCGGCCATGAGCAGCAAAATAAAACTGGAGAAGGATTCTGTTTTTCCCTACGCCTCCAGCTTTGGCAATCCTAAATTAAGAAATGAATGGCAAAACAGAATATTAAAAAATAATCCTTCTATTAAAGAAAAAAACTTGAGTTTACCGGTAATAACAAATGCGGTTACTCACGCTTTAAGTGTTATCGGCTATCTTTTCGCTGATGCCGACACGGAAATAATAATTCCCGAGCCAGCCTGGGATAATTACGAACTGATTTTTACCATTACTTACGGAGCAAAGATTTCTTCTTTCCCGCTTTTTAAAAATGGCAGTTTCAACGGAGAAGGATTAAAAGAGAAACTTAACCGAAGTCCTTCTAAAAAAATTTTGCTGTTGAATTTTCCCAATAATCCCACCGGTTATACTCCTACCGAAGAAGAGGCGAATCAGATTGTAAAAATAATTGGTGATTTCGGTAAAAGCAACAATCTGCTGGTAATTTGCGATGACGCTTATTTCGGTCTTGTTTACGAAAAAGGAATCATCCGCGAATCAATATTTTCTAAACTGAGCGCCGTTAGCGCTAATGTTTTAGCGGTCAAGGCGGACGGGGTTACTAAGGAGGATTACGCTTGGGGCTTAAGAGTCGGCTTTATCACGTTTGGAATAAAAGATGGAGAAAAGTTATATTCGGCCTTAGCGGATAAAGCGGCCGGAGCGGTACGGGCCACTATTTCCAATGCTTCTAATCTTTCTCAATCACTGATTCTTCAGGCATTGTCCGCTGAGGAATATGAGCTGGAAAAAAAAGAAAAGAAAGTCATTTTGCAAAAGCGGTACGAAGCCGTAAAAAAAATCCTTGGCAAAAATCAGCAGTACAAAAAATATTTCCAGGCTCTTCCGTATAACTCAGGCTATTTTATGTGTTTGAAATTGAGCGGATCCCTTCAGGCAGAGCAAATCAGAAAGCATCTTCTGGAAAAATATGATACGGGCTTGATTGTGGTTGATAATTTTCTTAGAGTGGCCTTCTCGTCATTGCCTGAAGAAAAACTGGAAAATCTATTCAGCAACATCTACCGGGCTTGTGAAGATATTAACGTTTAAATTATGACAGAAAATTATAATCTTAAAGCAAGCGGCATTAACAACAAAGGCAAGGTTTATTGGAATTTAGACGTGGCCGATCTAGTGAATAAGGCGGTGGAACGCGGCGAAGGAGAAATCAGCAAAGGGGGCGCCCTGACGGTAAAAACCGGGGAATATACCGGCCGCTCGCCCGATGACCGCTTTATCGTTGATGAACCATCGGTTCATGACCAAATAAATTGGGGCAAAATAAATATTCCGCTGGCCACTGCCGATTTTGAAAAACTATACCAGCGGATTACTAAGCATCTTTCCGCCGCTGAAGAACTCTTTGTTTTTAATGGATTGGTGGGAGCGGATCCTAAATATTCTTTGAAAGTAACCATCGTCAATGAATTTGCTTCTCAGAACCTGGCGATCAGTCAGCTTTTAAGAAGGCCGCCAGCTCATCCCAAAAATAAATTAAATAAGCCGGAACGCCTTCAATCCGATTTTACTATTCTAGTCGCTCCTAACTGTTTGGCTGATCCGAAAATTCACCACGTAAATTCCGAAGTCTTTATTATGATTAGCTTTGAAAAAAGGGTAGTGCTGATTGGGGCGACAAAATATATTGGAGAGATAAAAAAATCCCTTTTTAGCATCATGAATTATTTGATGCCCGAACAAGGAGTTTTTCCCATGCACTGTTCGGCAAATATCGGGAAAGACGGGGACGCCGCTTTGTTTTTCGGGCTTTCCGGCACCGGTAAAACTTCTCTTTCGGCTGATCCGGAAAGAAAATTAATCGGCGATGACGAGCATGGCTGGTCTCCTAAAGGAGTTTTTAATTTTGAAGGAGGTTGTTATGCCAAATGCATCAATTTAAGCAAAGAGCACGAACCCCAAATTTATAATGCCATTAAATCCGGCGCGGTGGTGGAAAATGCAGTCCTTGATCCCAAAACAAAAGAGTATGATTTCAATGATGCTTCTGTTACCGAGAATACCAGAGCCACGTTCCCCATTAAATCCATACCCAACGCTGAACTTTCTGGTTTGGGAGGGCATCCTAAAACTGTAATTTTTCTTACGGCTGATGCGTTCGGGGTACTGCCCCCTATCGCCAAGCTGACTTATGAGCAAGCTATGTATCATTTTATGTCGGGATACACCAGCAAGCTGGCGGGGACCGAACGGGGCATCATTGAACCCAAAGCCACTTTTTCTTCTTTCTTTGGCGAACCTTTTATGCCCAGAAAACCAATGGTCTATTCTAATCTTTTAAGAGACTACGTGAAAAAATACGGAGTGGATGTTTTTCTGATTAATACCGGATGGTCGGGCGGGCCCTATGGCATTGGCCAAAGGATGCCGATCAAGCTGACCAGAATCATGGTTAAAAATGCGCTTAACAGGAATCTTGATAGAGTGGAGTATAAAAAACATCCCATTTTCAACTTAATGATGCCGCGGTCTTGTCCTGATATCCCGTCTGAAATATTAGACCCAATCAATACCTGGAATGACAAAGAGGCCTACCTTAAACAAGCCGAAATGCTGAGCGGATTATTTAAGAAAAATTTTGAAAAATTTAAAGATATTCCAGAATCTGTTCGCGCCGCCGGCCCTAATTAAGCATTTGACGATTATTGGGAGTAGTAGTAAGATAAAATTAATTGAAAAAATTACAAAAAATGGGCGTTCGAAGCCCTCTTTTTAATTGTTAAATTGTCTAATTGTTATATTGTTAAATATGAATAAAAAATTTCTACAATTAAAGGATATTGGTGCCTATACAGCGGCATTTTATCTATCTAATTATGTTTGGGATTTGGTTATTAAATGGGATTATTTTAGCAAAGATACTATGGGAAAGCAATTTGCTAGATCAATTGATTCAATTTCAGCGAATATAGCCGAAGGCTTTGGCCGATATGGTAAAAAAGACAAAATTTGTTTTTATCGATATAGTTATGGATCAGTTAAAGAGTCTGAAGATTGGTTAAATAAATCAAAAGAAAGGAATTTACTAACAAAAGAACAATTTAATTTTATTAATAGTGAATTACTAAAGTTACCAAAATCAATAAATTATTTAATCTCATTTACGAATCAAAAATTATTACATTAAGGTATAACAATACAGCAATATAACAATATAACAATAATAACCACAAGTTATTTTAATTGATAAAGCTATAAAATTTAATTACTATTAAATAATATGCCCGCTAGAATCCTATCAGCTGCCTTAGTCGGCTTAGAAAGTAAAATCGTAGAAGTAGAGGCGGACATTTCTTCCGGCTTGCCTAATTTTATGATTGTGGGCTTGCCGGATATCGCCGTGCAAGAAGCTAAAGTGCGGGTTAGGTCGGCCATTAAAAACAGCGGTCTGTCTTTTCCCTATACCAGAGTCGCGGTGAATCTGGCTCCGTGCGATTTAAAGAAAGAAGGCCCTTCTTACGACCTGCCCATTGCCTTGGGTATTCATCTGGCTTATGAGGGCGTGATACCGGAGATTTCTTTGGATTCCTCCATTTTCATAGGAGAGTTATCGCTAGATGGTCATTTAAGAAAAATCAACGGCGTGCTTTCCATAGCGATGATGGCCCAGCGGAATGGAATTAAAAATATTTTTTTGCCGGAAGAAAACGCTCAAGAAGCAAGCATTATCTCCGGTTTAAATATTTTTCCCCTGAAAACTTTCAGCCAGCTGATAAAGATTTTGAATAAAGAAGAATCAATCACTCCATTCAAGTCGAATCCCGCTTATTTTGAAAGAGAGGATGATCTAGACGAAACATTCTCGTTAGTCAAGGGGCAAGAATACGCTAAGCGGGCCTTGGAAATTGTGGCCGCCGGCGGTCATAACCTGTTTATGGTCGGCCCTCCGGGAACGGGCAAAACTTTTTTAGCTCGGAGTATTATTTCTATCCTTCCTTCTTTGGAAACCAGTGAAATGCTGGAGGTGACCAGAATCTACAGCGTCGCGGGAATGGTTGCCGCTCACAAGCCTTTAATCCAAAACCGACCCTTCCGCAATCCCCATCATTCTTCGTCTGCCGCTGCTTTGATTGGGGGCGGCCGTTTTCCCAAGCCGGGCGAAATATCATTGTCTCACCGGGGAGTATTGTTTTTAGACGAACTTCCGGAATTTCCCCGAGCGGTTTTAGAAAGCCTCCGCCAACCCTTGGAAGATGGAGTGGTAACGGTGTCGCGCGTGGCGGGCAGTATTCAGTTTCCCGCCCGGTTCATTTTGATTGCCGCGGCTAATCCTTGCCCCTGCGGCTTTTTATCCGATCCCAAGCAAGTATGCCGCTGTACTCCCCATCAAGTTTTAAGGTATCAAAAAAGAATTTCCGGTCCCCTTTTGGACCGGATGGATCTGCAAGTAGAAGTTCCGCGCCTGGATTTTGCCAAACTTACGCAGGAAAACGTCAGCCGCGAAGAGATTGCCAGAATAAAAGATAAAATCAAAAGAGCTCGTCAAATCCAAACAGCCCGGCTTTTAGGAAAAGGGATGCTGGAAAATTCAGAAATGAATCATAAAGAAATCAGCCAGTTTTGCGCGGTTGATTCAGAGGGAAAAGCGATTCTTAAGAAAGCGGTGGAGCAGATCCCGCTTTCCGCCCGGGCTTATTACCGAGTTTTGAAGGTCGCGCGCACCATTGCCGATCTTGATCAGGAAGAAAAATTAAAAACCAACCACTTGGCCGAGGCGATTCAGTACCGGATCAAGCAAATGGGGGATTAGGAGGTAGCTTTTTAGCTTGTAGCTTCTTAGCTTATTAGTTACAAATTATTGAATGACTATTCAGACTTATAAAGATTTAATTGTATGGCGCAGATCTCTTGATTTAGTGATTACAGTTTATGAATTGATCGAGAAACTTCCAAGCTCAGAGATTTATTGTTTATCTTCTCAAATGAAAAGAAGTGCAATCTCAATTCCATCAAATATTGCAGAAGGCAGAAGAAGAGGAAGTAGAAAAGACTTTCATAAATTTTTACTCATTGCTTATAGCTCAGGAGCAGAACTAGAGACACAAATTGAAATAGCTAAGAGATTACCTTTTAGTAAAAATCTAGATTATACGAAGGTAGATCAATTAATCCTAGAAGTAATGAAAATGTTAAATAAAATGTTATCCGTTCTAAGAAGCTAAAAAGCTACTTCCTAAAAAGCTAATATCCCACAAGTTAGTAAAATAGTATATACTGTAATTGTGAGTAAAAATGGAAAAATCAACTCAAGAACGGAATCTCCTCAAATAATCCTGATAATCGTCATTTGTCTTATCACTATGTCTGTTATGGTGGCGTTGGCATTTGGAGTATTGTGGTATTTTAAAACCTACATTGAGCCCAATATCAGCGGGGCTTCCAGTAATATCTATACCAGATGCGTAAAGTATTGCCAGGATAACAAGCAATGCGAATCAAAAAAGGTAGTGGGTCAGAAAATTGTGAATGGTCAATGCGAATGCGCTTGCCTGACTATTCCTACTCAAAATACCAATGCTAACCTCAATACTAATAATCTAAATACTAATACCCCCAATAGCGAACAAGAAAATTGGCAGACCTACACCAATGCCGAAGCTGGGTACAGCGTCAAATATCCCCTGACTTGGGAATATTCCGATAGCAGTTCAGGAAACCCCGCCATGTTTTTTGACCAGCGGGCCCTAGATCAAGAATTAGCGACCGAATTGCTGCAGGGAAGTAAAATTGAAATCTACTGGGAGGAAACCACAGAGACTAATTTAGAAGAAGTAGTTAAAAATAGAGTAGGCTCTACTATTATTTCCCAGACCACAGCCACTGTCGCTAATCAATCCGCTGTTCGTCAAACGGCCCGCGATGTCTTCGGCGCTTTTAATAACGTCGTTTACTTTTTATCCGGCGGAAAATTATACAGCATTGTTCAGTATATTCCCGAGGATAATCTGCAAGAAACATATACTCCAATATTCAATCAGTTTATTGCGACATTTCAATTCAGCGATTAAAAACTAAAAAAGGATAACTAACGTTACTCTTTTTTATTGAATCGCACCCTCGAAAGGGTGCTCTTGGTGAACGAACAATTATTTATCCCGTTAGAAGCTCGCCCCGTTAGAGATGAATCTCTAACGGGGCTTGTTTCTAGAAAGTATTAATTCTCATGATTAATTAATGCTAGTTAAGTCGGGGCTTCTAACGGGATTTATTTTCAAAATGAGCGTACGTTTTCTAACGCGCGCTCGGTGTCGGTGCATGGATGCAAATAAGAAGCAAACCTTACTGTCCGTAAGGGCCAGTTTTGTTAAATGAAAAATCCGCAAATCGGCATTGCTGCGATTTGCGGATAACGAACTTGATTAAGGATCAGTTTTGGCGAGGAGTCTTTTCAGTAAGTAATCGGACATGGCGTCAGCCAGCTCCTCAAGCTTGGGGTCTGTAGCGATAGTTTCACCTATCGTGTCGGACTGCATTTTTCTTCGCGCTCCTTCCAGGGTGAATCCTTCTTGCCGAATGAGACGATTAATTCGTTCGACAATCTCTACATCCGCCCTGGTGAAACGGCGCTGGTTTCCTTCGGTGCGTTGAGGATGAAGAAACTCGGCAAACTCTTTTCCCCAGAAGCGGATAGTCGGTTTGGCTATGCCGGTGATGGCGCTCACTTGCGCAATGGAGTATAGCATGTCATCCACTTGGTCCTCCCGCGGTTTAAATTTGTCAGAACTGGTAATCCGGATGTTTCCGTCTTACCAGATCAGCCATTAAATTGGCAAGTTTTTCGGAATGAAATGGTTTGATGATGAAGCCGTCCGGCTTGACTTTGTCACGCTGAATCAACTGTTCATACTGCAGAAATCCGGTGATCAGAATGACCGGGCAATCCGGGCGGATTCCCTTGATGTGATGCAGTACCGTTAAACCGTTAATCCGCGGCATGTAAATATCCAGAACAACCAAGTCGGGAGGATCTTTCTGGAATAATTTCCACGCTTCATCGCCGTCAGAAGCCGCAGTGACTGCAAAATTCATTTTACCGCCAAGCTCAACGAGCCTTTGGCGGATGATTTCTTCGTCGTCCGCGACCAAAAGCCTATGCTGTATTGCCGTAGCAACTTCCGTTGTGCCGCATGATGAGCGGCGGGGATCTTCTTGGGCTTCCATAAGGGACTCCTTCCAAAAAAATTGTGGGATGGTTTTTAAACAGCTGTCAAGTAATGAAGCGTAGACTAAACGTTTATCTTTGTCAATGCTAATAAATAAACTATCGTTCGCCTTCCACTACCACCACAAATTCTCCTTTAGTGTTTTGAGGAGTGAGTTTGGTAATTACCTCTTTAATCTTTCCTCGAATTATTTCTTCAAACATTTTAGTAAGCTCGCGGGCAATGACAATGTTGCGATCTTCGCCTAAGACTATTTTAAGTTCTTCCAAAGTTTTTACTACTCGGTAAGGCGATTCGTAAAAAACAATCGTCCTTTTTTCTTGAGCCAACGATTCCAGCATCGTTTTTCTTCCCTTTTTTCTGGGCAGAAAACCTAAATAGATAAATTCATCTGTTCTAAGCCCGCTGGCCGATAAAGCGGTAATCACCGCAGATGGGCCAGGAATGGGAACCACTTTAATCCCTTCCTCAATGGCTTTGGAAATTAAAACCGTGCCCGGATCAGAAATTCCCGGGGTGCCG
The DNA here is from genome assembly GCA_002784945.1 of Candidatus Kerfeldbacteria bacterium CG_4_10_14_0_8_um_filter_42_10. Taxonomy (GTDB): domain Bacteria; phylum Patescibacteriota; class Patescibacteriia; order UM-FILTER-42-10; family UM-FILTER-42-10; genus UM-FILTER-42-10. The sequence continues at coordinate 11,335 of PFMD01000018.1, read as the reverse complement.
GCATCGGTAACCACAGCGATTGATCGGCCGTTCTTTAATTCCTGAATCAAATAGTCTATTCTGGTAAGTTTGCTGTGCTGATGGTAGCTGATTAATGGCTTTTTAATGCCATAATGATTCAACAATTTGATGGTTTGTCTGGTATCCTCGCAAGCCACTAAATCGGCGTTTTTAATGGTTTCCAAAGCCCGTAAAGTAATGTCTTGCAGGTTGCCGATGGGCGTGGCTACGATAAATAAAGTTCCCATAGATGAAAATAGTAATTTTCTTAATTATACCAGGTGAACCGGAATATTAAAAAGCGCTAATTATTAAAGCGCTCTTTATTACACGCAGAGTGTTGGAACAACGCTGTTCCAGCTGCCCGGTTTTTGTTATTACAAATAGTTTAACGGATTCAGTTTTCTCCCGCTGACTATTACTTCAAAGTGAATATGGGTGCCGGTACACCAACCAGTGCATCCCATAGTGCCAATGGTTTGTCCGCGGTTGACCGAATCACCCACGTTAGCGTGAGTTTTACTGAGGTGGCCGTATAAAGTCTTAATCCCATTGCCATGGTTAATTACTATCCGTAACCCGTATCCGCTGGACCAACCTGATGCTTCTATTCTTCCGGTATCAGCGGCATAAATGGGCGAAGTATAATCCCCATCAATATCCACACCGGTATGGCGCCAGCCGAAATACTGGTTTATTCTTCGGCTGGGAGTAGGCCATTGCAGCTTGGTCCCGTAGCTGGGAGTAGCGTCAGCAGCGCCGCCCGGGCTGAAAAAGTCCTGCAACGAAGCAAACCGGGAACTTGGCTGAACCACCGGCGCCGGAGGGGCCGGAGGCGTTCCTCCGGGCAATATTAAAATCTGGTCGGCGGAAATGGCATCGGAAGCTGGTAAATTGTTATATTCCAGTATCTTACCGGTATCCACGCTGTATTTTTGAGCGATCTTATCCAAAGTATCCCCGGACTTTATCCGATAAGAAACTCCGGAAGTGGGCAAGATGGTTAATTTTTGTCCGGGCTTAATAAAATCGCGCGGTCCCAAATTATTTTCCCATAGAATGGTGTTGGTGCTGATTCCGTAGCGGGCGGCAATGTCGCTGACTGTTTCACCTCCGGCTACTTCATGGTAAACAACTTTTTCTCGAGGCCTTTCTCCGATAGTCGTGGCGACTAGGTTTGGTTTTACAATCGCCCCTTCTTGAGTAACGGTGGCGCTTTCTATTGATTCAGTTTCCCCCTCCATTTTAGGAACGCCCACCACATTTCCGCTACTCTCGACAAAATTAGCGGCAACCTGTGAAGCAGAGTCTGACGTTTCAGTGATGTTTCCTTCTTGAAGAGGCTGTACGATTGAAGCAAGCAAGCTGGTTTGCCCAAACTCCTCATTTAATTCCTTAGCGCTTAAGTTGTTGGTGGTAACCAGAATTGCCAGAAGAATGATAATGGCATGAAGAAGGTAGCGGGTCGAAAATGGATAAAGCAGCCTTCCTTTAGCGGGACGATAGATCGCTAGAACCTGATTTTTGGCTAAAAGGTAAATTTTGTACAGACGAACAATAAAAAATTGGAAAACAAATTTTCCAATTATTCCTAATGGTTTGATAATAAGATAACGGCATAATAAAGCGGCCGCCTTTCCTAAAAGCATCAGAGACTTCAAAAAAACCACTAACAGATGAGCTAAACCTTTTTTCAGTTGAATACTAATTTTCCGCCTCACAATAAAAGCTATTCCTTTATTAGAAAATAGCTATTAATTCTTAGATATTACATAGTATTTATTATCCTAATCAGGTATTCAATAATCCAGATTTAGGATACCCCATAAACTATCATGGTGGTTTTTATTTGTCAAATTCTGCTATCCTTTATTAGATTAATTTTAGCTAATATTAGCCAATATTTGAGGATCAATATCTACTTTAACCCCATTTTTAAAGGAAAAAATGAATTTTAAAATAAGTAAAAAAATGCTAAGATGACCTTAATTCAAAGGATAAAAGGAATTTTTTTGTATGGTAGAAGAAGATAATAAGTACAATCACCAAGCGATAGAACCAAAATGGCAGAAGCGGTGGGAGGAATCTGGGCTGTACTGGGCTGAAGATAATTCCCACAAGCCGAAATTTTATTGTCTTATTGAGTTTCCTTATCCTTCGGCTGATGGCCTGCACGTTGGCCATCCCCGCAGTTACACCGCCCTGGATATTCTGGCCCGTAAACGGAGAATGGAAGGCTATAATGTTTTGTTCCCGATCGGGTTTGACGCTTTTGGATTGCCAACCGAGAACTACGCCATTAAAGTTAAAAAGAACCCCGCGGAAATAACCAAAACTAACATTGATCGTTTTCGCCGACAGCTGAAATCGCTGGGGCTTTCTTTTGATTGGTCGCGGGAAGTGACAACTTGCGATCCGGAATATTATAAATGGACCCAGTGGATTTTTCTTAAGCTCTACGAAGCCGGGCTGGTTTATCAAAAAGAGCTGCCGATCAACTGGTGCCCTTCTTGCAAAATCGGTTTAGCTAACGAAGAAGTGGTCAGTGGAAAGTGCGAGCGTTGCGGCACTCCTGTTACCAAGAAAAATTTAAAGCAGTGGCTGTTTAAAATCACCCAGTATGCCCAAAGGCTGATCGATGACTTAGATAAAGTTGATTATCTTGATAAAATCAAAACCCAGCAGATTAATTGGATTAGCCGATCAGAGGGTGCTCTGATTAAATTCCAAATCTCAAGCACTAAATCCCAAATAAATACCAAATCACAAATTCTAAATTCCAAACATTCTGTCGAGGTATTTACCACTCGTCCAGATACTTTATTTGGAGCGACTTATTTGGTTTTATCGCCGGAGCATGAATTGATTAAGAATAAGGAACTAGGAATCAAGAATTATGATGAAGTGATGGAATACATCGAAAAAGCAAAAAAGAAAAGTGATTTAGAAAGAACCGATTTAGCCAAAGAAAAAACCGGCGTAGAGTTGAAGGGGATTAAAGCAATCAATCCAGCCACTAAAAAAGAAATTCCCGTTTGGGTAGCGGATTATGTTTTAACGGGCTATGGCACCGGCGCGATTATGGCGGTGCCCGCGCATGATGAAAGGGATTGGGAATTTGCGAAGAAATTCAATTTGCCGATAATAATGACCATAGCGATTGACAATGCCTCAGATAATTTAACCAAAGAAATTTTTGAGTTTGCTAAAAAAATATCAATATTAGCGGACAAAAAAAATAAAAAATTTATTTTTGATGGAGGTTTTGGATTAGATATCGCCTATGGAAAGATAACTAGAAACCATGGTGATATTGACGCTCAAGTGGAAAAAGATGATTTAGAATTTTGGAAAGAATATTTTGTTAAAGAAGGTTTCGAAATCAAAAAAAATCCAGATGAAAGATTTGAATTATATATAGCTGATAATGGCAAATTTCATATTGATTTCGGTTGTTATAGGGGAAAATTCATAAAGAATTCAATAAAAGGAACAGAATTTACCGCTTTTTCACCTAAGGAAATTTTAAATTTTAAAAAATCGGAATGTAAAAGATTGGGTACCAAAAGATTGAAAGATGTACATGATTTTACCCTATTTAATGAAATGGCGTATATCGGAGATGGTTTTTTGATCAATTCAGGAATATATGACGGTTTAACTTCCGAAGAAGGGATTAAACAAATCACAAAATGGTTGGAGAAAGAGAAACTTGGTAAACCAGCGGTAAATTACAAACTCCGCGATTGGGTGTTTTCACGCCAGCATTACTGGGGCGAGCCGATTCCCCTGATTCACTGTGATAAATGCGGTATTGTCCCAGTGCCGGAAAAAGTTTTACCCGTAACACTCCCCACAGTGAGGAACTACGAGCCCACTGATACCGGCGAATCTCCTTTAGCGGCAATTAAAGATTGGGTTAATGTGCAGTGCCCCAAATGCGGCGGAAAAGCCAAAAGAGAAACCGATACCATGCCTAACTGGGCCGGATCAAACTGGTATTTTATCCGCTACACCGATCCGCACAGCAACCAAGCATTCGCTTCCTCTAAAAAAATGAAGCATTGGCTGCCGGTTGATATTTATAATGGCGGCATGGAACATACCACGCTGCATCTTTTATATTCCCGTTTCTGGTATAAGGCACTTTATGATTTGAAATTAGTGCCGGGCTCGGAACCATACAGCAAGCGCGTTTCCCATGGTATGGTTCTGGCGGAAGACGGCAAAAAAATGTCCAAGTCCTTAGGCAATGTCATTAATCCTGATGACGTGGTCAAGGAATACGGCGCGGATACCTTAAGAATGTATGAAATGTTTATGGGTCCCTTTTCCGAAGCAATTCCCTGGGATACTAAGGGGATTGTGGGAGTGAGGAGATTTTTAGATCGAGTTTATCGGCTCGGAGCACGGGGCAATGAGCATGGGGCAATGAGCACGGGGCCCAAAGCTCAGGACTCAGGGCTCAAAGTATTATTAAATAAGACAATAAAAAAGGTAACCGAGGATATCGAAAATTTTCGATTCAATACAGCGGTATCAGCTTTGATGGTGCTGGTAAATGAAATGGAAAAGCAGAAACAATTACCAATTACTCATTACCAATTACTAATTACTCTTCTTTCCCCATTTGCTCCTCATCTTTCCGAAGAGTTATGGGAAAAACTGGGGCATAAAGAATCTATCTTTAAAGAAAAATGGCCGCAGTATGATCCTAACCTGGCCAAAGAAAGCGAAATCGAGTTTGTTATCCAAGTAAACGGCAAAGTAAGAGACCGAATGCAGTTGCCTGCCGACATTTCAGAAAAAGAAGCGATTAAAAAAGCAGAGCAAAGTGAAAAGATTAAAAAATACCTGGACAGAAGGCAAGTGGTTAAAAAGATATTCGTTAAAGGTAAACTGTTAAATATTGTTGTAAAATAAACCGATCGCACGTTAGAAAACGTGCGCTCGGTTGATGAAAATCATGGTTTATCCCCCGAGAGCACCCTTTCGAGGGTGCGAACGAGTTCAAGGGTGCGACCAATAATAAAGGAGCTAAAATATTATGCGAATAATTGAAGTTAAAAACAATAAATTATCGCAACCGGATTTAAAAAAGGCAATTTTAATTTTGAAAAAAGGCGGAATAATTATCTATCCTACCGAAACGGCTTATGCGATAGGAGGGGATGCCCTTAATAAAAAGGTAATTAAAAAAATTTTTTCGCTGAAATCCCGCTCTCAAAAAAAACCTTTACCGGTGATTGCCGGATCATTTAAACAGGCCAAAAAGATTGCTGTTTTTGATCAATCTTCCACAGTTCTAGCAAAAAAATACTGGCCTGGTCCGTTAACCTTGATATTAAAAAGGAAAAAAATAGCACCGGCTATTTTAACCGCTGGGAAAGAAAAAATTGCTGTTCGGGTGGCAGGATTAAAAATTGCCCGGGAAATATCTATTAGACTGAACAGGCCCCTAGTCAGTACCAGCGCGAATGTTTCCGGAAAAAAGGAATGCTATACCGTGAAAGCGATTCTAAAGCAATCATCTCGCTTAACCGAAAAGGTAGACATCATTCTGGACGCCGGAAAGCTGCCTAAAGTTAAACCCTCGACGATTGCCGAAGTGAAAAATGGAAAAATCAAAGTGCTGAGAGAAGGGCCGATTGTTTTGAGCTAATTTAATTGTTATATTGTTTTATTGTTGAATTGTTAATTTTAAAAAACAATGAAACAATATAACAATACAGCAATATAACAATGAATAGCCTTTTATCCGAAATAAAATACTTGGCCAGAAAATCGGGCTTGCGGCCGCAGCGGCAAAGCGGTCAGAATTTTTTGATTAATCAAAAAGTGCTAACAGAAATTATCGCCAGTTCCGATCTTTCGCTCGATGACCGGGTCTTGGAAATTGGCGCCGGATTCGGCACGCTGACCAAAGAACTAGCCCAGCGAGTAAAAAAAGTGTGGGCCGTGGAATTGGAAAAACGTTTTATCCCTTCTTTAAAAAAAATGTCTTTTGCTTTTTCGGCTATAGAAGTGATTCCGAACGATATCAGAAAAACCAATGTCGGTTCCTTGATCGGCGAGAAGCCCTATAAAATAGTGGCTAATCTTCCCTACAACTTAACCTCTTATCTATTAAGAAAATTTTTAGAGCAGGAACCCAAGCCTTCTTTAATGGTGCTGCTTATTCAGAAGGAGGTAGCGGAAAGAATTACCGCCTTGCCTGGCAGTTTAAGCCTATTGGGGGTATCGGTACAGTTTTATGCCGAACCTAAAATTATTCAGATAGTCAAAAGCAATGATTTTTGGCCCGAGCCGGCAGTGGACAGCGCCATTGTTAAAATAGAAAAGATAAAAGATGAAAGAACTGTTGTTTCGGAACTGAAAAGAAAAAGCGGTATCAGTGAACGAGACTTTTTTCAAGTAGTGCGAGCGGGTTTTTCCGCCAAAAGAAAGCAGATTCATAATAACCTGGCCAGCAGTTTTCATACTAATAGCGAAAAAATAAAAAAAATTCTTGAGCTAGTAGGAATAGATTCTAAGCTCAGACCTCAAGCTCTTTCCGTTGAAGACTGGAAAAAACTCACTGCAATTTTAAAACAAGAGAAAGTGCTTTAATTCGCCTTAAAACAGCTTAAAAGCATCAATTTTGCCGAGTTTGACACTTAGGGTAGATTATGATATAATGGGAACAAATAATTTCGGTAATTTCAGGGAAAACTATTCCAAGTTAATGAGCTTCCAAAATGGAAATTTCCCCCAATCCAGATTCAGAAGAAAAGAACCAGGATATTGTCCGGAAGAGGCAAAAAATAATCACTGGCTCGCTTTTGTTTGTGGGATTAGCCGCTTTTACCTTTGGGATTTATCGGATAACCGGAACAATTGATTCTCCTTTTAAAATAAAAAGCTCACAAATTACTGATAGTTCATCTCTTTTGAATTCCTCACAGCAGACCGAAATTGAGCAGTTGAAAAACAAAGATACCGACAAGGATGGATTAAAGGATTATGACGAACTTTATCTTTATCAAACCAGTCCTTACGTGCGTGATTCCGACAGCGATGGCTCTGATGATAAAAACGAGGTGGAAAGCAATAACGATCCCAACTGTCCCAAAGACCAAAACTGCCAGATTTCCCAAACCGCTCCCTTAGAAGAAGCTACTATTCCTTCTGAAGGCGAGCTTTCTTCGGAAGATTTGCGAACAACTTTAAAAAATATGGGAGCACCCGCTAATCTAGTTGACGCCATGGATGACGCAACGCTCCAGCAGGTATACGATCAGACTTTGGCAGAAACCGGTACCACCACGGACCAATTAACCAACACTGGCGAGATTCCTTCTAATTTAGAGGATCTAGCGCCTAGCGAAACTTCGAGCCAGGCCATTACTTTAGAGACACTGCAGTCTTTAGACGCCGCTCAATTAAGGACTCTGCTTCAGCAAAGCGGGGTAGACGAAGCGACTTTAAGCCAAGTGGATGATACCACCCTTGAAGCATTGTATCAGCAGGCGCTGGGCGAACAATTGCAGACGGTTCAATAATAAATAAAAAATGGAAAAGGATAGCAGAAAATTCAATTCCAAAATCAAAAAAAGCATTTTAGGCAGCCTGATTCTGTTTTTATTTGTTTTTCAAATTTTCTTATTTTTGCCCAAACCAGCCGAGGCCTTATTCGGAGTGGGCGATATAACTTTTTCTACCACAATTGGAGATATTCCCAGATTGATTTGGGATAATATCACGAAAATCACCAAGCAGGTAATGACGGTTGCTTACAAAAATGCCCTAAGAACTTTTACTCAGCAAATCGCTTATAACACCGCCGTCAAAATCGCCAGCGGCGGCGCGGGGCAGGGGCCGTTGTTTACCACGGATGAATTTTTAACATATGCTAAAAAAGCGGGGGACGCGGCAGTGGGCGACTTATTAGATACGATGTCAACGCGAGCGTGGGGGTTCAGTCTCTGCGATGCCGTCCCGCAGTTTCAAATTGATTTACAGTTAAATTTGGCCATAGACCTAGGAATTTCCGAACCAAGGCAGGCGAAATGCACCGGCAGTGAAATTTTAAATAATTTAGCTAATGCTCAACCAATTCAAGTAACGGGAGGATTAGGAATTGGTATTGCCGGGCAGGACCCCGCGATGGTGTCAAGCGCTTTAATGAAATCTTTCCCTGATTTCTTTAGCCCTGAAGGCAACAACATGGGGCAGTATTTGAAGACTTTTTCTGTTGCCAGCGAGAGCCAAGCCCGAGCTGAGGAAAAAGCTAAAGAAGAAGCTAAGCCGCCGGGTGAATTTCTTCCCTTAAAGAGTACAATTACGGGAAAAACTAAAACTCCAGCTGGTACGATTGAAGAGGTCCAAGCGTTTTCTTTAGAACAGGCCATTAATCCCGAAAACACCTTTACCGGCGAGCTGGCGGCGGATTTTATCGGGGTATTTACCAATACCTTAATCAAAAAATATTTAGAGACTCTTTTAACCAAAGGATTAAACCCAGAAGCTGATACTAGCAGCGGCAATTTGGATAGCTTTTTGGCCGGCGGAGGATCGTCTGGTATAGCGGCAGCCGAAGCCAAATTCGCTTCCTTTACTCAGCCTAATTTGGGTGGCGGCGGTTCCGTTGATATTTTGAATAAACTTTCCAGTTGTCCTTCTCAATATTCTGAAACAGAAAACTGCGTAATGGATTCGAATTTCAGAACGGCCGTAGAGCAGCATTTGCGATTAGAAGAGGCGATTGAAAAAGGATATGTAGACGGCAATAAGCCGTTCGGTTACGGTCAGGGCGGCTCCCTGCTTGATTATCAAAACGGCTATCCTTATCGCAGCTTGGTAATTATGCGCCGGCACCGCATTGTGCCGGTTACCTGGGAACTGGCCGCCCAATACATCCGCGATTACGGAGCGGGCAATTACAGTTTGAACGATTTAATGTCAAAGTATAATGACGAAACCTCTCCCTTTTATCGCCTGATCGACCCGGACTGGGTTTTGAAAGCGCCGGAAAACTATTGCCGCCGGCAAGGCTATGGAGAAGGATTGGTGTTTGACGAATATTTTGATTCCGACGGAGATAACGCTACGCAGAAAGTGAGGCAGGTTCAAAGGCAGAATACCTGCGTAGATGATCAATCCTGCATCGCGGAAAACGAAGATGGCACTTGCCAGGCTTACGGCTATTGCATTAAAGAGGATCCGATTTGGAAGTTCAGCGGCGACCAGTGTCCCGATTACTACGCCAGCTGCAAAACTTACCAAAGAAGAGACGGCCAGCAATTTTCTTATTTAGAAGATACCGTAGATTTCAACGGCTGTACCGCGGATAACGTGGGCTGTCAGTGGTATTGCAAAGAATTCGACGAGAGTAATGAAAGATGGGATTGCTACTGGGACGGTGATGACTACGGCTATTTCGGTGCGGCTAATCCCTGGGGTATATCCGCTCCGAACGGCAACCAATGGCATGACTGGATAGCGCATCTTGATGCCGGTGCCGAAACCTGCGACTCAAGCGCCGAAGGTTGCCATGAATTTTTAAGAACCACCAACCAAACTAATTTAATAAAAAATGCTAATTTTGATTATTTTACCGGAACGGCGGATGACGGCATAGGAGACGCTGTTAATTCTTGGGATTCCATATTGACGACACCCGTGGTCCTTCCGGAAATAATAACTATTCAAACCACCTCGCCTTACTTAGGATACAACGCGGTGAGGCTGGTAGCCGGCACCCCTGAAGATGACGGAATTGTTTACAATCATTACAGTACGCGTCCGGTGGATGGCCGCACTTTCACTTTTTCCGTTTACGCAAAAGCCGACAGCGCTTCTTGCGCAGACGATGCCTTTATTAAACTATATACTACCAACGAAGAAAATCCACTTATCCCTATTGAAGAAGATGCCGTTACTCTTTCCTTAGGCGGCATCAGCGGCAATTGGCAAAGATACGAATTAAATCAGACGTTCAGCCATGATTACGATTACGTAGAAGTATATTTGGGAGTGGATAACGGCTGTAATCTATTTTTCGACGCCGCTAAACTAGAAGAAAAGTTGCTGGGCGAATCAACCACGGCCAGTGAATTTGTTGACTACGGATCAATTAATAAACTTTATCTCACCGGGGAACGCGCTTCCTGCGAAGATGAAGACGTCGGCTGCCAGTGGTACACTCCGGTGGAAGAAGGCGATTCGGTTCCGGCTAAAATATCGGCCGATGACATGTGTTTAGAAACTGAAGTCGGCTGCAAGGCTTACGAAGAAACGCCTTTAACTAATATTATTCCTGATCCGAGCAACGTAAACCGGACCGGAAAGTACTGTTCGCTAAACCAAACCATCGCTTGCAATAATGATGCTGATTGCCAGCCGCTGAACGGTTATTGCTATCCCAGCATCTCTTTAATCGCCTCTACCGGAACCCAATGTTCCGCCACTTATGCCGGCTGTGAGGAATTCACTAATTTGGATGAGGTCGCCAAAGGCGGTGAAGGAAAAGAATACTATACTTTCTTAAAACAATGCGTGCCCTTGGATGATCCCAGTATTACCACTTACTACGCTTGGGAAGGCGATGAAGTGGCCGGCTATCAATTAAGAGCTTTTAAACTAAAAAGAAGCGGCATTGTTTTAGGCGGCGAAACGGGCAATGCTCCTTGCACTCATTTAGAGGTTGGCCAGAGTCTTCCCCTTGATTGTCAAGATACCCCAGCTAATGTTCAGGAGTGCTCTTCGGAATACGGAACCGATCCGGATTGCACCGAATTCTTTGATGCATCTATGCATGATTTTTACCGCTATAAATCGCAAACCATTACTGTTTCTGACAGCTGCCATCCGGAAAGAAACTCGCTGGATAACCAGGTTTATTACGGATTGCCCTCCGAAAGCACCAGCTGTCCGGCATCGGCCAATGGCTGTCGGGAATATTTAGGCAATGCCGGGTATAACTATCAGGAAATATTCGATGATAATTTTGAAGACGGCACTACTCAAGGGTGGGAACCAAGATTAAGCGGAGCCGTAGAACTTAGCACCGAGTCGGTTTTATTAAACGGTCATTCGCTTAAAATAACCGGCCATGGTAGAAAATGGACTACCATTAATGGCGAGAATCAACTGGAAGACGGAAAAACTTATCTTTTATCTTTCTGGGCGAAAAGCGGCGCGGGGGTAGAGGTACATCCCGATATTTTATTCAGCTGGGCTTATATGGGAACAGGCTTTGCTGATAATGATCCCGCTTCTCAACCGCCCCAAATAACGCTATCCCCCGATGAATGGCGGTATTATACTTTAGGCCCTCTTCATATTGATTTAAGTG
>PFMD01000037.1 GCA_002784945.1 Candidatus Kerfeldbacteria bacterium CG_4_10_14_0_8_um_filter_42_10 | reverse complement strand
CGGCAAATACTAATACCAGTACTAATGAAAATGACAACATTAACACAAACTCATCGGTGATTGATACTAGTGATTGGAAGACTTATACGAATACTAAATATAATTTTAGCATTAAATACCCTAATAGCTGGGGTAAAATATCTGAGATGGATGGTTCGGTAATTCTAAATTTAAATTCCGATTCTATACAAAAAACAAATAGTCTAGTTCTTGGAATGGCTGGAAATACATCGGATAACATTTTTATACAAATACAAGAAGATAATACAGTTGATAGATATGTATCCGATGACAGTTATGATACTATTTCAGGAACGAAGAAATATAAACAAAACCCAACACCGTATACTTCATCGTCAGGTGTTAGTGGTACTAGAGTTGAACTTGACTCCAAAGTTAGTGGGTATTCCTATGCGTATGTATTTCAGAAGAGTAATTCAATTATTGTCATTGAGATTAAACAAGAAAGTAATCAAGGATCAGAAGTAGTTAGTAGTTTAAGGTATACAGATTAGATAGTTTTGTAAATCGTTCATTAACAACTCAAAACAAAACAACCGAAAGGAGAAAAGAGATGAAGTACTTGAACCTCTGTTTAAGCGTAATTGCCGTTGTTCTGTGGCAAACAAATACTTATGCCACCGGCTTCAGCAATCCACTTAACTCAATGGAAGTTGCACAGAGTTTTGTGGGGACGCACATTGGGACAGACCTTGACGCAACTGCAGAAACAGCAATTTTTGCAATTACTGATGGTCAGGTTTGCTACTACAAAGCAGATGCTGCCGGCTACGGAGGCGGAAGCGGAAGTTGTGCTGTAGATGGAGAAGTAATCTTTATTCGCCATCGGAAAGCGGACGGCAACTACTTTATCGCCCAGTATGGTCACATTCAGAATGTCCCACAGAACTACCAGGTCACAACGTTTACCTTTAATGGACCGTTGGTTAATCAAGGAGAACAGATTGCTGAAGTAGGGATCTATGAACCTCACAGAGACTGTACTCCAGGACGAGATGATCATCTACACTTTGGTATTTGGAATAGTAACAACCAAATACCAATGAGTAACTGGGGCTATGGCAATGCCTACTACACTAATCCCGAGGGATGTTGGGTAGATCCGATGGTATTTCTACAGAATGAAAGCCCTTATGTGGTCTACACCACTTCCTGGCACACCCAAAACCCGAACACAGTGGTTCCTCTGTATCCCGGTCAAACAGGGTCGTTCACGGTTTCTTACACCAACACAGGGAATACTGACTGGAAGAACTCGGGAGGAGTGAGTAATCCCGATTACATTGAGCTAAGATCCTGCAACTCAAGCGGCAGCGTTGTGAACAGCTGGCTTTATTACAGTAACTGGATCAACGCTCAACGAGTGGTGGCGCCCAATGCTTCAAACGTCGCTCCCGGTCAAAACGCCTGGTTTGTTTTCACCGGCAAAGTCCCGTCATCAGCAACACCCGGTACAAGCCAGAACGTCTACTTCCGGCCTTATCATGCCACCGGCGGTTTGATAAACAGTTGGGGCGGAATGCACTTCACGGTCTACGTCGTTCCCTACTACAACATCCAGCCCAACCTTCAGGCGCTGAACATGAACAGCGCTCTCTGGCAGACCTACTATGT
>PFMD01000016.1 GCA_002784945.1 Candidatus Kerfeldbacteria bacterium CG_4_10_14_0_8_um_filter_42_10 | reverse complement strand
ACACGTTATCAGAATCTCGTTTCCATTCAGGGGAAGATCCGCCAATTAGCCTTTGATTACCCCAAACCTCCCCAAGGCGTCACATATGACTACAAAGCCGTTGAACCAATTGCCCGACCTTTGCTTAAACAAGCCAGGTCGAATGCCTATGTCGTGGAAATCTACGACATGTTCCACGCCAAAAGATGGTGGACCCTGATTTTCTTTGTCTCGGTCTTCGGAACCGCGTACGGGTTTCTGGACATTTCTAAAAGTTAGGGGAGGAAACAATGTTCACGAAAAAACCGAAAATCAAAAAGTCCAGCTGGCACTACAAAGTGTGGGCTTGGACCTGGAACAACAAAATCTGGGATAAGCGAGTGCCGACAGTACGTTCAATTTGCCCCTACTTCTGGAGAACTGTCTTGATAGGCCTGCTGCTCCTGCCCGTCCTTCACGTTTTCCACTACGTTTTCTGGCCGTTCAAGAAGACCTGCCGAACGAACTTTCGAGCCGCGTTCGCCTTCTGGCTGGTTTTCACCGGCTTGCTTCTGTGGTTGAAGGTAGAACTGATCATCATCACGGTAATCTGTTTTTTTAGCCTGATGATCATCGGAGCATTCGCTATCGTCGGTTTAGGCTGGTGCCTTAAGAAGCTTAGCGAACTGGGAACGTTTAAACCGGTGGCAACGGTGGTCAGCTATGACTGGCAGGTTTACCGTCGGTACTATGTGCCAAAATACCACCTGCCCGTAGAAGAGTTTGATTACAGCCACTGGCGCTATCCTATGTGGTTACACTTACTCTTCTGGCTACAGCCGCTTATTCTTATGGCTATAGTCTACTTTGGTGGACGAGCTGTTCTGCCTCCGGAAATGATTGATAGCGGCGCCGTGCTCCTGAAATGGGCTCTTATCATTCTAGGCGTCTTCTACTTCGTCGTTACGCCCTTAGTGATGTGGCGAATGGCAGTGCTTGCGCGTCGGGAGCTTTACCGGAAACGCCCCGAATTACGACCGGAGAAAAAACGCTCCAAGCTGGCAATCCAGATTGAAGATACCTGGGAACTTTTCTGCACCTGGCTCAAAGCCACAAAAGAAGGGGTCTGCCCGCTTGTGGAATTCGTTGACTGAGCCGAAGCAATCTTTCGTTCGTTTAATACTGGCATTCTTGACCGGGATGCCAGTATTTTCTTTTAAATTGAAAGAGCGAATACGTATTCGCGCTTTCAATTAAGCAAAGATTTCTTTTCGAAATTATCATCAATTCTTCTTTTCGTCCTAATCCCTTTTTCGGCGCTCAAAAGCTCGCCGATCAAATAAAGCGATCCGCAGATCACTACTGTGCCGGTTCGGCCAGCCATTTTTTTAGCTTGAACTAAAGATTGGGGTAGCGAAAAGGCGACTTTCCCTTTCGGACAATATTTTCTTAAATATTCAACGGAATAAAAATTTTCCAGATTGGGGTTTTTTAAGACATCTGGAAAAATTATTTTTGAAGAAAAATCGGCCAACTCTCTTAAGATTTCCGGGATTCTTTTTTTGGTTGTTTTGGCGCCGAAAACAAACACCGTTGTTTTAGGATTAATCTTCACGTCTTTCAGAGTAACGACCAGCACCTTGATGCTGTAAAGATTGTGCGCGCCATCCAGAATGATTAGCGGATTTTTCTTCCAAGGATGAAAACGGGCCTGGTGTTCGGTTCGGCCGGCCGCTTTAATGATGATAGGGTGAGAAATTCGGAATCCTTTTTGGCGGAGTACCTGGACCGCTCCCAAGGCACAGGCAAAATTCTCGGCTTGATGCCGGCCGATTAAAGAAAGGCGTAGAGTTCGATACTTCTCATCCAAACAATCAATATTAATGTAAGTGCCGGCCATATCAACTTTTTTGACCGCATATTTAATATCCTTGCCGACCACTTGGAATCGTGAATTGTGATTCGTGATTCCTTGGGCCATCCGTTTTTTAATAATCGCCAATCCCTTGCCTTTGGCAGAGGTAATTACGTAATCGTCATTATTGATAATTCCGGCTTTTTCTCGGGCGATCGAAGTGATTGTTTTCCCTAATGTACCGGTATGATCATAACTGACATTGGTAATTATTTTGATGCCCAAGCCCAAAGCGGTAGTGGCGTCCAGCCGGCCCCCTAAACCCACTTCCATAATCGCGACGTCAACCTTGCTTTCAACGAAATAAACGACAGCAATAGTAGTGACTAACTCAAACCAGGTAATGCGCTCGCCGATTTCTTTCTCTACCTCGTCAACCAGCGGTTTAAGCTGATTGATAATCTTAATCATTTTCTCTTTAGCAATCGGCCGGCCATTGATTCTGATTTCCTCGGTTAAATCAACCAGATAAGGGGAATAGAAGGAACCGACTTTGTATCCGGATTCCGTTAAAATCCGCTCCAAAAAGGCCACTACCGAACCCTTGCCTTTGGTTCCGGCCACTTGCACTCCTTGGAGTTTCTTTTCCGGGTGGCCTAATTTTTTTAAAAGGAGCTTGATCCGCTCCAATTTCAAAAAATCCTTACTGCCGAAGCGCGGAAAGGAATTAAGGTATTGGTGGTATTTTTGAATTTGATTAGGGCTTGACAACTTTAGTAGAATGATATAGTATATTAAGTTAGTTCATTTTTAGCTTTGAATTCTACGAAACCGCAATAGTAAGTGCAAAACTGGTCAAAAGAAGGAATGGAGAAATGAAAAAGCAATTCTCGTTTACCGCAATGTTGATCGTATTCGCATTGCTTCCGCTGTTTACCAGCGCAATGCCGGCAGAAAAATCTCCCTTAATCGGGGATGGGATGCCGATGGTCGTGGATTACAGGCAACCGGTGGATGCCTTGGCAAATCAGGGTAAATTTATGAACCTGAACACGGATGCCACGAATTCCGTCGCTGAAACGGAGAAGAATAAGAAACGGCAGAAAATTTGGGTTTGTCTCTCCTACAGCAACAACGCTGAATTTCTGGAAACGGCGGGATGGCGCAATGCCACTTTGCTGGAATTGGCGACTTTTGCCGTCAAATTACCGATTCCCTGGTATCCGCCCATACTTGCCCAAGGCAGCGCGTATGGCATAAGTGGCGATCCCATTAGCTATTATCCCATGCTTTACCAGAGCGAATATTCCTCACCGACGCCCTGGAAAGATCCGGGGAGATCCTTGACCTGGGGATATTTCCAAATGGCACCGCCAGAGCGCTGCTATTACCTGCTGGTTAAAAAGTAGAATTAGAGAGACACGCACTGCTGTGTCTGGGGTTAAGAAGATACGATGTTGATGTCGCACCTTCTTAACCCTTTTATTTTTTCTTACTTCTTAACCCCTTCAACATCTTAATATCATCCTGCCTGCCGTCCGCCGGAGTTTCTAGGATTAAATCCAGTTTTTTCAGTTTGGGATGATTAATAATTTCTTTAAACCCCTCTTTTCCGATTTTACCCATACCAATATGCTCGTGCCGGTCAACCCGGGAATTGATCTCGGTCATGGAATCATTGCCGTGAATCATTTTAAGCTTGGATAAACCGATTCTGGCATCGAATTCTTTTAGCGTTTTATCAATCGCTTTTTTGTTCCTTAAGTCATAGCCCGAAGCAAAAGCATGGCAGGTATCTAGACACACGCCCACTTTATTTCTGACTGATAAGGGAATTCCTTTGATAATTTCGCTTATTTCTTCAAATTGATCTCCAATAATATTACCCGAACCAGCGGAATTCTCGATTAAAAATAAGGCGCTGCCTTTATAGCCGTCAAGAATTTTTTTAATCCCTTCGATTACTTTTTGAATCGCTTTAGTTCTGGTCAAATCATTGGCGCTGCCTAAGTGGCTCATTACATACCTAACGCCAAGAATGGACGCTCTTTCTAATTCTTCCCGAATGACTTTAATGGAACCGTAGCGGATGCGATTGTTAGTGGAAGCGAGGTTGATGTAATAAGGAGTGTGGATGTAAGAATTAAGGATATTGTTTTTCCGGCAATTATCCTTAAAGCTTTTTACCAGTGGTTCCGTTAATTCTGGAGCATGGCCTCCGCGAGGCGAACGAGAAAAAAACTGAAAACACTCGCAACCCGCCTCTTTGGCGTAAAGCGGGGCCTGGTCGATTCCGCCGGCTATGGATACGTGGGCGCCGATATTCATGTTTTGATTATAACAGAATGAAGGCGCGAATTCGAATTCGCGCCTTCTAAATATTGACATTGATTAAGAAATGTGATAATATGCACTGTTCGTTAAAAAATTACGACAATAATCCATAGGAGGATTTAAAATGGAACGCAAGGACTTGAATTCATTGTACGACGAGGGACACTTTAAAAGGGGTTACTCCCAAAAGGCAGATCTGGCCATCGCTGAAATTGACAACCTGCTCAATCCTAACAGTTTCAGTTCCTCGGACTTTGAAAAAGAATGGGAAAGGTTCTTGGAGGTGATTATCGGAGAATTTCCCGATATATCCCCTTATAATCTTTCGGTTCTTGAAATAGGGCTGGCCAGCAAAAGCCTGAGGCGGGAACTCCTGATAATCTGTCGATTTATGACAGAGCTTCTGCCTGAAAGTACGGAGTGCCAATTCTTCTTGGGTCACGCCTACCTTCACTTGGACGACTTTGGTTCCGCAGCGTCTTGCTACAGGAGGGCTTACGAGATGGCCATGCAACAAATCAAGAAGCGCAAGCTTGAAAAAGGAAGCGGGATGCACATTGACGCCGGTGGCTATCTGCATTACTTAACCGTTGCCGAATGCAACGCAGGTCATTATCCGGAAGCTCTGGTTTGCGCCGCTAAAACGCTTCGGATGATAAACGATCATCATCCGACCTCGGTTTATCTCGCCGAGCACTACAAAATGATGCACATGATGTTCCTACAAATGAACATGGAAGGTTTAGCAGAGCAATATCGCCTCAAAGCAATTGAGGAATCAAAAAAGAGAAGCCGAGAAGTCCAATCCTGAATCAATAACGCTCATTTATCCCACACTAATAAGCATTACCGCTTAACCGTGTGGGATTTTTTTTTAAATAAACCAAAAAACGCGGAGGGGTCTGGGGCGGCTCTAAGCCAAGAAAAGAAGCGGGAATAATAATTGGCGCTAAAGCGCATAGCCGCCCCAGCGCTTTTTAGTTCTTTTTGGCGCCAAAAAGAACAAATAACATTGACATTTTCCAAATAATGGATTATCTTAAATTTCCAAAACAAAAATAAGTCAACCTAGGCTCTTTTCAGGGGAGGAACAATGAACAAGCATAATGCCTCGATGCTGATGATTCTGACCGTTTTTCTGGTCATTTCAATCGGCTGCGTGAAAAAGGAAAGAAGCTCTATTTTCACCGCGGCTGAACAGCGGCAACTGGATTCCACGGCCTGCGTTCGGGCTTTGGATTTGCTGAAAAACTTGGGGGAAAATAATCTCGGCAAGCTTGATGAATCGCGCCAAGCGGATTCAAAAGCGCAGATAAAGTGGTACCGCCTGGGCCAGCTTGATTTCCGGCGCGCGCCAGAAGACTGGCACGTAAAGACGTACCATTTGTTTGCCGGCGTTACCGTTTCGCTAGCTTCCGGAAAAATTGACACGGTCGGCTTCAAAGTCGGGTGGTTCTCCAAACTCATGTTCCGGATTATCCCTTCCGGCGACGGCGGATACCAGGTCATTTATCCCAAATATCCGGAACTCCCGCCCTGGATGACCGAACTGGCTGATCAACTGTGGAGAAAATACGGACATTAACCGCCCAACTCCTTGCTCTTTTGTGGCCGAGTTTTGAATGGATTTCGACTCGGCTTTTTTATTACGTTACTACGCAATAACTCAAGTGAAGACGAAACAGGGAATCGCGCTTTATTACTAACAAAAACAGTGGAAGGCAGACTGATCAGTCTGCCTTCCCTTGCTTAATAAGCAATTAATCTATTATTGCCGAGCGCTATTCTTCCACCGCCAGCTTAAATAATTGATCAATCACCTTTTGATTGGTAATGACGTTTTTGACGAAACTGCGGTAATCGGGCAAATCAATTTGTTTCAGCATTTCTTCGTTGCCTTTTTGCGCTTCCCGGCTTTTGTTCAATTCGGAATCAATTTCTTGATCAGTCGCTGCTATTTTTTCCGCTTGGGCGATCTGGCGGATGATTAAAGCGGTTTTCACTCTTTTTTCGGCCCGGGGCAGAAAGCTTTTTCTTAAATCCTCTTCCGATTTTTTAACGCTGGTTAAATAATCTTCAAACTTCAATCCCTGATGCTCAAAATCGTGCTTAAGCTCGTGAATCATTTTATCCAGCTCGGATTCAATCAGAAGATCGGGGAACTCTCCGAATTCGCTTTTCTTGGCGATGGCTTCTAAAAGCTCGAGCTCTAAGCGCTGCTTCTCTTTGTTTTCCGCTTCTTGTTCCAGATTCTTTCTGATTTGCTCTTCTAATTCCTTCACGGATGAGAAATTCCCCAGCGCTTTGGCTAATTCATCGTTTAGGGCCGGAAGTTTCAGTTCAAACACCGAATTTATTTTTGCTTTGAATTCAGCCGGTTTGCCCGCCAGGTTTTTTTGAAAATACTCTTTGGGAAATTTCAGTTCAAATTCTTTGGTTTCACCCTTTTTCATGCCGATTAGTTTGTCTTCGAATCCGGGAATAAAATGGCCTTCGCCTATTTCAATCGGCTGATTCTTGGCCATTCCTCCGTCAATCGGAATTTTATTTTGGTAAACATCAATATCCACTTCTACTTTGTCTCCCTTTCGCACTTCCCGGTTAACTAAAATTTCTTTTCTTCGAAACTTTCTCAAATCTTCCATTACCTTTTTCACCTGCTCTTCTTCCACTTTGACCGGCTTCTTCTTTAATTTAATGCTTTGGTAATCCCCCAGTTTTACTTCGGGCAATAAAGAAATGGTGGCTTTGTAAATAAAGGGGTTGCCCTTGGCTTGTTTGATTATACTTATTTTAGGAGAAGCGATCATTACCAAATTTTCCTGCTCTAAAGCATCATACAACGTGGCATCAATCATCAATTCGGCCGCCTGGGCCATAATGCCGTCTTCCCCCAGTTTTTTGCGGATAACCTCCTCGGGCACTTTTCCCGGGCGAAAACCGTCTATTCTGGTTTCTTGGGAAATTTGCTGGGTGGTCTTTTTAAAATAATTCTCCACTTCTTCGGAGGACAGTTCGATTTGGAGTTCAGCCTGCCCTTTAGGAAGTTTAGTTTTGGTTACTTGCATTAATAAAACCTTTCCTATTAATGATTTAAGTTCAGGTATTATAACGAAAAGTAAATTAAGATACAAGGATGCTGGGGAAATAACCAAGTTACAAGAAACAAGATACAAACAATATCCAATAATCAATAACTAAATTCCAAACAATTTAGTAACAGGCAAGGTTTGATTATTGGATATTGGATATTGTAATTTATTTGGTTATTGTATCTTGAGATTTGGTTGTTAGACCTTTGGTCTATTATCCACAATTCTTTTTTCCTTCAATTCCGTTTCCATTCCCAATTTTTCTAACAAGGTATTTAGTTCCATCTGATCAGTTTGGACATTTACAAACATATCGTCTTTAATCTGTTTTTGAACTGTTTGGGAAAGTTTTTCGTAAGGAACGTCTTTTTTCGGACAAAGATGGATTATTATTTCATCAATTTCGTAAGGATCATTGTTTTTCTTGCGAATTTCCACCTGCCATTCTTCAATTTCTTTCATTCCGGAAAGCAGAGGATAGAAATTATTTAGATTTACCAACTCCCCCTTCAATTTGGTTAATTGAAATTCTTTTACATCGGAGCTTCTTTGAATGTCGGGCCTAATACGGGGTACTGTTTTGCCGCAAAAATGGCACCGGCCATATTCTATGCCCTTAGTCATATCACCAGTGCGATAACGCAGAACAATTGAACCGCGCCAATCTAGGG
>PFMD01000058.1 GCA_002784945.1 Candidatus Kerfeldbacteria bacterium CG_4_10_14_0_8_um_filter_42_10 | reverse complement strand
CCTTAATCCCTGTATACTTACAGTGTGTTTTATTGTAAAACTCCATGAATTCTTACGGCTTCAAGGAGTGCAATATGTTTATGGCCTTATGCACGTTTTTCGGGCGATGATTACTCCGTTGAATCCGCTCCAGGGCTTTGCGCGTTTTTCTTTTTGGGAATAATATTTTTCCAGTATTTGGAATTCCAAGCTTCGCAGCACTTTTTCTGCTTCACGCAAGGTAAAGGCATGGCAATATCTTTCCGCTTTAATCTCGCCTTGGGAATTGCGCCATGGTTTTTCGGCATCCCAAAAATCATAGCAGGATCGGCCGATTATCTTTTTAAAAACATTCTTCAGAACTAACTTAATTCTTTGCTGATGCCACATATTCCAATAGGTCATAATAAAAATGCCGTCTTTTTTTAAAACCCGCGAAACTTCCTTAAACACCGCCAGTCTCAATTCCTTAGAGGGAATATGATAAATAGACGCTATCGCAAAGACCAGATCAAACTCTTGATTGCCAAAAGGAATTCTGGTAAAATCGCCGCAAATAAATCTATGAGGCGGAACTTTGCGCCTCTTGCCCAGTTTAGCGGCAAGAGCAATTAGTTTTGGTGAAAGATCAATGCCGGTATAATTGATTGACTTATCTTTCAGAAAATAAAGCAACCGGCCATTGCCGCAGCCCAGATCTAAAACGTTTGCTTCCGGATTGAGATACTTTGTGAATTCATTGAATTCGCTCCATTCGCGATGGCGCGTATTAGAAAAGTGTTCCGCGATCGCATCATAATCTTCCCTAGTTTTGTTAATAATTGATTGTGCGGTATTATTATCCATATAAGCAGTTAAATTTCTACGGGGTGAACACAATATTGACTCAATTTATTAAAACGGCTCTGAAAGAGAAGGTCGCTGATCCCGAGGAACTTCGCAACCTCAAAAGCAGGTTCGCCAAAAAATACCAGGTCGATTTTCCCTCTAACAGTATCATTTTGCGCAAGCTGAGGCAACTGATTAAAGCAAAGGCGCTGCCGGAAAATTCCGAACTCATCAGTGTTTTAAGAATCCGGAAAATCAGGACGCTTTCCGGAATCGCTTCAATCGGCGTACACACCAAGCCGCTGCCCTGCCCGGGGAAATGCATTTATTGTCCCGCGGAAGCCAGAATGCCCAAGAGCTATCTTTCGACGCAACCAGCGGTCATTCGCTCCAGCACTCTTCGCTTTGACCCTTATCGAATGGTTCGAACCAGGCTGAAGGCCTACCATCAAAACGGCCACGCCACGGATAAATGCGAATTGATTGTTATGGGCGGAACTTGGTCTTACCATGACCCTCTTTATCAAATTTGGTTTTTAAAAAGATGTTTTGACGCTTTCAATGACGGGCTAAAAGAAAAGAATCTAACCAGGAAGATTAAGGAGCCGGCAGTTTATCGTGATTCAGTTAAAAGAAAAAAAATAGAGACCCGGCTTTGGCGCGCCTTGAGAGCAGCGCAGCGCAAAAATGAAAAAGCTTCCTCCCGAGTGGTGGGATTAACTTTAGAGACTCGCCCTGATTTTGTATCGACAAAGGAAGTTGTTCGAATGCGAAACTTAGGCGCCACCCGCGTAGAAATAGGCGTACAGTCAATCCACAATGAAATTCTGGATCTGAATAAGCGCGGGCACCAGGTAGCGGCCACCGTTAAGGCAACCAGGCTTTTTAAGGATGCCGGCTTTAAGATTACCTATCATCTAATGCCCGGATTATACGGATCTACCCCTAAAAAGGATTTCGCCATGTTTAGAACCATTTTTTCTAATAGTGATTTCCAGCCGGATCAAATAAAAATATATCCCACGCTAGTCACGAAATACTCCAAACTTTACGCTATGTGGAAAAACGGCCAATACCGGCCGTATCGCGATCAAGCATTAAAGAACTTGCTGAAACAAATAAAAATGCTCTGCCCGCCCTATGTTCGGATCGCCCGCCTTTTTAGGGACATTCCCAAACAAAGCATTCAGGGAGGAATGAACATTACCAATATCCGCCAAATTATTCAGCAGGAACTCAATACTGCGGGAAAGCAGTGCCGTTGCATCCGCTGCCGCGAAGCTCGGGGAAGAATAGTAAAGCTAAATGATGCGCGATTGGTAAAAAGAGAGTATTCGGCGTCAGGCGGAAAAGAAATTTTTATAAGTTTCGAGTCAAGGGATTTTTCCACGATTTTCGCTTTTTGCCGGCTGCGTCTGCCCCAAAAAAGCGATGCTCACTTCATTCCCGTTTTGCAAAACGCGGCCATAATTAGAGAGCTGCATACCTATGGCGAGTTAATGCCCATTGCTAAATCAAATGGAAAAATCCAGCATAGCGGATTCGGCAAAAGGCTGATGGCAATAGCGGAATCAATCGCCCAAAATAAGAGCTATAAAAAAATAGCCGTTATCTCCGGCATTGGGGTAAGGCCCTACTACCGGAAACTGGGCTACAAATTGAAAGATGAGTATATGGTTAGGGGTTTATAGGGTTTTAGAACTAACCGGGCGTCTTTTGAGCTAAATAACTACCCGCGGAAATAATGACTAAAATGTCTTTCAAAGGTATCGTTTAGTGTTTGTCCAGTCGTATCGATAAAATTATCCCTACCAATTAC
The DNA here is from genome assembly GCA_002784945.1 of Candidatus Kerfeldbacteria bacterium CG_4_10_14_0_8_um_filter_42_10. Taxonomy (GTDB): domain Bacteria; phylum Patescibacteriota; class Patescibacteriia; order UM-FILTER-42-10; family UM-FILTER-42-10; genus UM-FILTER-42-10. The sequence goes on along the minus strand of PFMD01000058.1, from coordinate 27,231 downwards.
ATCTTTTATAGCTTCTAATTCGGCACTAACAGCTGATATACGATCAATTCCGGTGGTCCAACATTCGCGCTCTTTATCTCGCTTAATCATTTCCTCTTTAGTGGGAAATAAAACCTTAATTTCTAATTTATCTCCGAATTCCTTCTTAAACATTTGGAAAAATTCCAGGTAATTTCCAAATATGATATAGTCGAGCACAACATTATTTTCGCCGTTATTAAATGTTTTCCTAACTTCTTTAAAAATTTTTTGATGGGCGCGTTTCAGCTTTTCGAAATTTTCTGGAAACCACTGACCTCCCCTAGGAAAGAATTCAGTATCCAAGTTATCACCATCAATCTTAACGAAATCGCATCGCTTCACTAATAAATCAGCAATCGCAGTTTTTCCAGAACTGCCAGGGCCGGTTAAGATCAGCACTTTTTTATCCGTTTTGCCCATATTCACCTGGCACTTTTTAATCTTATACGGTATCCCAAAAAATTATTCCAATGAAATAATCTGAATTCCCTTTTCTTTAATTTCCTCTTCCGGCCAAAACAGGTTGTCAATTCGGAATTTTCCCACATAGGTTACTTTTTTCTCAATCTTTCTGCCGGTATATTCCTTCGTTTTAGGATTCCATTCTTCCAGTATAAGCGTATCTCCATCTGCGATCTCAAAATCGTTGAGACGGAGTTCGTATTTCTTTTTCCCCGTAGCTACTGCTTCGAAATATTCCGGCCAGATTTTTTTATTGATTATTGCCATTTTATTTGCCGTGGCACTTCTTATACTTCTTGCCACGCGGAGTGAGAGTTACCTCGTTATCTTTTTTAAGTATAGCATAGGTGATTACACCTTGCAATACCCTGTCAAATGACTTAGTGATTACGCCTTCTTTCGTTTGCTTTTTTTAGGCCGTTTTTGTTCGCGCCAGTAGTTTCGGTATATATTTTGCCTTTTTATACCAAAAATAGCCGCTAAACGCCCAAAAGAATAGTATTCTTTGTTTAAATTATGAAGGTCTTGGATGGCCTTATTTCGATCTACTTTTCCGTATGGCATATAGTTATATTATCAAATATGATTACATTGTCAATAACCGCAGTATTTATGGTACAACTCCTCCAATTCCTTACCGAACATATTGGTGTAAACCATTGAAGACTGTAATGACGAATGTCCTAGGATACTTGAGATCGTGGAATTGTTGGCGCCCTTGCCCGCTAGTTCGTGGCCTTTGTGGTGCCGGAAGGAATGAGCGTTTTGATAGGGTATGCCCGCACGATTGGAATACCGCCGCAGAAATTCTCCTACCCCCTTAATCTGCAGCCTCCGGCCCTGCGTGTCGTGTATTGATCCGCAAATTGATATAAATAAAGCGTTGGGTTCCCTAAATGTAATTGTGCGTTTCAGATATTCCCTCTTTTCCAGCCAGTGTTTTAAATTTTCATTCGTGCTTTCGGTCCAAAACAATTCCCGAAACGGCCTCCTACCCTGCGATTTCTCGGTGCGCACAATCGCTCTACAATAACCTGTATCGAGGTTATCGGTGTTTAGCGATACAATTTCCCCATTACGCGCGCCCGTGTCCCACAGCATCGTTATAAACGCAAGATTGCGGATGTGCCGGGGATCGTTGTTTCTGGGGATTATACTTAATAGTTTTTGGTAATTATCTTCGGTAATTATCCGCGGCATTGTGTACTTCTGCTTCGGGACCGGGATTAATTTCGGATTAAACGAGGCCCAGCCCTGTAATTGGGCGAAATCAAAGAATTTTTTTAACGACATCGTAATAGGCAAAAAGGTGTTTTCATTCCAACCCAGTTCGTATTTGCCGTTTAGGTACTCCATTACATCTTTAAACATTATGTTTTCAATTTCAGGGTTACGCAAAAACAGGCAGAAAGTACGCAATTCTCGATCATATCCCTTTACCGTACTTGCCTTAACCTTAAACTCTCTCCAGTTTTTAAATTCCTCAATTGCTTCTTTTAGTTTCATTGTCGTATAACATAAAGCCCCCGGCTCTTGCGGAGTCCGGAGGCACATTAATTATATAATATTTTCCTCTAAAAGTCAGGACAAAAAACGCCCGACTTAATCCGCAAGATTTTTTGAGCTTGTTTAACTGGTGTAAGCCCATTAACACCTTTCTCCTTCCTGCCTAATTTAAAAAACAGAACTTTGTAGCTTAATAGATAACTACTTTTTATGCAAGTGACTGTTTAGTGGATTAGTTGTGGAAAAGTAATCTTGCATATTTACATCCGTTGAGATATGTTTTATTATTAATTCAGCTAAAATAACGAAATAAAGGAAAATATATATGTTTAATTTATTTAAACGTATCTTTATGCCCCAGGATCCTGAGGCTTTTATTGCGTATTTAAGCAAATTGCCTTCTAGTATCCAAGTAAAGTGGATTCGTGACGGTAAATTTATTATTGGCTGGATAAGCGCGGATGATAATGAATTTATGACTCAGGGAAAAAACGCCGAAGAGTTTATCGAAATGGTAAACGATGCGGTGTATACGGCATACGAGATTCCCGATAATTACGTTACGGTTATTAATAAATATAAAGCATACAAGCCGCCTATAGAAGAAATGAAAAAATTGAAAGACGGTAGTGTTAGTAAAGCGAATTTCAACGCAAAAAAAGAGGTGGCTATCGCCTGAAATAATATGGGTAACTTCGCCAATGTTAAACACAAAAGATTAATCAGGTTTTTAAAAAGTCTGTCGGGTCTAGAGTTATGTTCTGGAGGTAAACATTGCAAAGTAAAAATCATCTGTACTGGTAAAGTCTTCACGGTACCCACAATTCACGGAGGTGTTGATAAGCACATTGTTTCAGATCTTTGTAATCTTTTGATCAAAAATGAAATTTGCACTGAAGAACAATTTAGAAAAGGAATTTAAATGGAAGAAAAAACTAAAAGAGGGATTTTAGCGGTTTTATTTGTAGCGCTATTAATCGCGGGCATCTGTTATTGGAATTGGTATCATACTAGAATTTCGCCAAATACACCCCAAACAAGCCGCATAGATTGCCCAGAAAATAAACCAATTAAGGGAAATGCCCAGTCGGGTATTTATCATACTCCGGGAAGCCAATATTACGCTCAAACAAAACCTGAGAGATGTTTTGTGACGATAGCAGACGCCGTTGATGCTGGCTACAGGGAAAGCAAGTAAAACCATTAATAATTTAAAAATGGAAGAAGAGGTTAAACTAAAAAATAAACGGTCGTTTCTAAAAAGCCCGTGGCTGTTACTAATAGTGTTTATCGTTGCTTATGGGTATACCGGATTTGCCGCTATTATGCTTAAAATTTTAGGTGATAATTACACCCTCTTGTTGGTTAGCATTGGAATGGGATTAGATTGCGCGGCAGCAACCTTAATGCTTATTTGGTTTGTTGTTTTTATTATCAGGTTAATTAAAAAATTAATAAAAAGTAATGGAAGAACAAAAAATAAAAAAGAGTAAAAAGGGGCTTTTACTTCCTCTATTGGTAGTGGTATTAATTGTTGGCGGTCTTTTTTATTGGTTTGAATACCGGCCGATGATGGACAGGAAAAATTGTATAAAAACAGCAATAAAATATTACGATACCACTCACCCGTATAACAATTTAAGCTATCTTGATGAAATCCGTTTGCGCAGAGATGCGGTATTATCTAATCAATCACCGCCAGCCGCTACTTCCACCCAGAGCGCCAATACCTACAATATTGACGATTACAAATCCTGCCTAAGATCAAAGGGATACCGGTATTAATTTTACAATTAAAAAAACCGCTGCCTTCGTGCGGTTTTTTAATATTTAATTATTCCTGCTGATTGCGTATCGCGTTATCGTCAGTGGTACGATTCAACGCAATGTACTTGCTTAAAAACTTCACGATTGGCAGCCAGATGTTGTCATCTTTTAATGTTGGTGTCAGCCTTACAATTATCGAAACGCCGGTCACAATACTAGTCAGCGCAAAAACGATTTCCGACCAGTGTGTTTGAAGCCACGTAAATATTTCCATATTCTCACCTCCTTTGTTTTAAAAATTATATATAAATTCTTAAAAAGGTTGGGCCGGTTGGCTGATGTTAGCACCGGCCCCTTTTATCAAGCACCAGTTCAAGAACCATTGGCTCTAACTGGATTTTCTTCCCGCAAGGGACATTTGTGATGTCTTCCTGACATCAGGAAAACATCTTTTAAAGAACGCTTATTCGGATCGGTTCTGGGGGATTCGTCACCTCCTGCCTGTCGTAGAGTTCCAGTTCATTAATCTGTACCATTTTTGACGCGAGATCTCCGCATTTTTCTATTTCGTAACGCTGGGACGGCGAGGCCTCTTTCATATCCATAAACGTGGTTGGATTTACGCCATACAAATTCCAGCGCTCACTTTTAAACACTACCCAGCACATAACGCACCTCCGTCTAATTTGACAATAACAGCCTTATAGGATTAACTTGAATATATTGAGAAGAAAAAGCGGTTATTTATCCTTAAACCTTAATCGGTATTATGATTATTAAAATACTAAAAAACACATTATTTGTTTTATTGTCAATTTTCTTTTTAATGTTCATAATAATGTTAATTTACCAGTCCCCAAGGAAAAAAGACGCTGAGTTTATAAATAATAATGAGATTAATAAAATTTGTTTGGGAGAATTAGAACATTTTGGCGATGGATTTTTAATAGCTAGTGGTTACATTAAAGATGCTGACGGTAGCTGGATAGACGATAATGGTAATTATCCTACATCAAAAATTGAACAAAAACTTGAAGAAGAAGAAACAAAAAGATACAATATTTGCATAAACAAACCAATCATTTAATATTTAAAATATCTTTTTCTTTTATTTTCCCCTGTTTAAACTCTTTAATCATTTTTTGGGCTTTGGATTTTTCTATCTTCCCTTCTCTCAATAATTTTCCTAAATGATTTTCTGATCGTGTAAAAGAAGCCCATTTTTCTTCAGGAATTAATTGAAGATTATTTCTACCATTACTACCACCTAATTCTAATGGTACTATATGGTCAAGGCGCATTTCTGGTGTTGAACCTAATTGCTGTTTGATTTTTTCCGATTCCTTAAGTGTCATCCTTTCAACAATAATGGTTTTATTGTCAATTCGCCTTATTTTTTGGCCAGAAAAAATATAATTAAAGGCAGTTACGGGATCAGTACCGACAGCTTTTGCATATAGAACAACATTATCTAAAACAGTATTAGGATTTTGAACACTGTTGTCATTGAAAGTTAGTGGTTCGTTTTTATTGTCAGGGAACATTTCATTCCTAACGTCTTTGTATATTTTCGCTCTAATATCATCAACCTCATCTTGCGCTTTATCAGACGATAAATCTCTCGGTAATTTTCTGTCGTTTAGTAATTCTTTATTAAGTTCTTCGCCAACCTTTCTCGTAAATTCACTATATTCTTCATCAGTCATTTTTCTTTTGCCAATACGGTCGGGAGGTGGGCTTAAATATTGAACACCAAGATCAATTAATTTCTGTTCCGTTGGACTGATAGTTTCTTTGGAAGGAAAAAATGGCAATCCTGATGCCCGTTGTCCTGTAATTTTATTTCCTAAAGCATCGTATTTTGGGCTTAAACCGTCGTTAAGTCCCAGAGCTCTTTTCATAGCATCTCCAAAAGTGCTAGTAGAATATATAGTAGGATCATATATCCGCATTGTTTGCTGGTATGCTTGGGGAATTATACTGGTAGCGAATCTTGAAAAATAATTTTGACGTTCTTGATCAGTTCCGTATATTGCGTTTATAAACCCATTAATTCCTTGAAAAAACGACTGGTCTGAAATGGATTTAATTTCTGATAAAAATAAAGTAGTAAGACCTTGCGTATCGGGCGCCACATCATCATAAATATATCCATCAATCATATTACCTAGAATTGAAAGTGGTATATTTAAAGGAGTAATGTTTTTGTACGAAATCCAGCCCATTCCGGGTACTTTAATTGATTGCGGTTTCCAGCCTATTCGGTATAGTGCGTCTCTTTCTTTTTTATCAGTTGGACCTTGTCCGGTAATATTTCCACTTGCTGCCCAAGTAGCCATTCCTGCCATAATTAATGATCCTAATATCGCTCTTCCAAAATTTTGAGCAGACTTTCTATTCTGTGAGAATTTATCTTCTTCCGTTTTATATTTATTTTTAAGTATTTGTTCCCCCAAAGGGCTTCCTTTTAAATTAAAAATACCCAGTGGCGTAGCACGCAAACCGACTTTAACAAGATTACCTGGAGTCTCCACAAATGGGACAATAAAAGTTATTGGTTTAATTCCTTTAATATCCAAAGCCCCTCTTAATTTTCCGATTGATTTTATAAATTTAGTTCCATCCTCTTGAAACACATTTCTAGTTGCCCATTCGTGGACAGAACGCATCATTTCCGGCGAGGGATTGGCCATTAATTCCGCAACCTTATTTCTTAATTGAACCCCTTTTAATTTAAGGTTTTTTGCTTTTGAATATGCCTGCCCATACAATTCGTTGGACATTAAATAAGCCCTAGTTAAAGTATCAGAGGCTTGTAATAACCTACTTGGAACATTAACAATGGTCCCTAATCCTCCTTTAAACGCTTGCTTGTTTCTTAATTCTAGTTTTACAGCATCGTCAATCGTAAATCCGTTTTTCATAATTGAAAACGCTTTGCCTAAACCATCACGTAATCCAGAAAACCCAGCAAACACGTCTTTGCCAACTTCTCCTATTCTTATTGATCTTTCATTTTTAGTTATTGCACTACGGGTAAAGTCATACAAAGAAGCAAAAGGTTTCGTTGATGCTTCGAATATTAAATTAGATGTATTACCGACAAAATTTCTAATATGCGTAAGTGGTCCAGAAAGAATAGAATTATACCAAAGTTCCATAATGTAATCACCCATTTGTGGTTTTCTTAATCCATCCAAAAACCTATATTGCCCAAAATAATCATTAGGATCTAACTTAGATACCAAAGAAACAATATCCTCTTCTTTAAATTTACTCGTGCCAAGTTTTAAGGCCTGACGAATAAGTTTAGCATCACGACTCATTATAGCTTCGTTTAATTTACGTTGTATGCTCCCAGCACGACCCCATTCCGATTTGGCTCCTGATAGTGACGCCAATGCCATATTTAATTCTTCCCTAGCGCCTTGAGAGATTGCAAGGTTTATTTCAGTTGGTTCGGTAGCAGCAGTTTGGGCGGCTATATAGGCCTTTTTTGTAAGACCACCAACAGCACCTGCTAGACTATTTAACTGTTCAGCATTTAAAGTTTGCCCTGACTTCATTTTTAATTTAGGTTCTAGCTCTTGTGCTAATGCTTCGGTCTGTTCCCAAGACATTACGCCACGTCGCTGGTTGGTATAATCATTACCCTCTTTTATCAATTCTCCCATAATTAATTTTTCATCATCAGATAGGTTGAATTTGTCTAACCTAATATTGCCAATTCTTAATGCGCCAGTTTCTGGATCAAACTCATCCGTCATTTCTTTCAGTAATTTTGATCCATCAACGCCTCTCCTTTTCAGTTCCTTAAGGCGTTCAAGTTCTTGTTTATCGCTTATATTACATATAGACATATATTTTATTTACAATATTTTTCTAATTCCTTAATTCTTTCGTCTATTGTTTTGCTTAACTTTTCTTCTATGTTTAATTTAACCTTTCCCTCCTTTAACTCAATTAGATTTGATTTTTTTTCAACATTAAAACCACCATTATCCGCCTTTGGATTTTTAGGTGGTTTTGTTACTGCTTGTTTATTTTGGCTAACCTTTCGTCCTCCAGTTCCTGACAGGCTTTGTACACTCCGTCCTCTACTCCCTCTCTGATCGCCTGCTTTATCGCCTCGTCCGAATATTTCTTTTTTGAGCCTGGGTTGTTTTCCGGTTGTGTCATAATATTTTACATTACCAAATTGATTAGATAATTCCTGCAAATTACTGAATACATTGTCATAGTCTTGATCAACCACACTTACAGGAACACCCCGATCGGCCGCCAAATTGCGTTTAATTGTCCTCTGCCTGGACAATTGCTTTGGTATTTCAGCCACACGAGCCTCTACATTATATCCCTTATTTTTTAATATGTCAAGGAATGCTTGATATTTTTCAATACTTGAGCCGGAACCAACATAGACTACGTTTTTTCCAGACGTAACCACCTTTTTAAATTCTTCTTTAGCGACTTGACTGGCTAGATTGTGCGCCTCATCAGGAGTATTAATTTTATTATTTTTCATTAATTCTTTGATGTAGTTGTCAGGATCAATTTTTATAAAGTCCTTGTTACCCTGCATTTGTTCAATTATCGTTGACTTACCGCTGGCCGGCGGACCGAATGTTAGAATTGCCTTTGGCGTCAAGTCGGCTAAATTTAAATTTTTATTTACGGCTTTAAATCCAATCAACTCGTCTGGCGCAACATCAAAAGTATCACCATCGGAATTTTTAATAGTAATTATATTTTCTTTAGTAAGTTTCCCGTTAATTACACGAGGATTATTTGATATATCGGTAATAGTGAATTTTCCTAATTCAGGATGATAAACATCTTGTCCTTTTACTAAATCGGCAGTATTTTTTTTAGTTATTTCGCTTAAGTTTCTGACAGGTGGCAATGGTTCTATTATTTTTGGCGTAAAATCAGCAACAGCTACTGGTTTAAGAAAATCATCAGCATTAACCGGCTTATTTATTATCATTGACTTTGTCTTTAAGTCGAATGTTTGATCAGGTGGTGTTGAATTTTGAGCTTGTTTCACCGCTTCTACTAATTTCGGATTAACTTCTGCACCGGTATACTCTTTAACAGCCGGATCAATATTGTATTTCGTTTTACCCCAATTATCCCATAAATATTGATTGCGGAAATAATCAATGCGGGTTGTACCCTTATCAGTTGGCGTTATTCTCAATATATTGACAGGCGCTTTTCCTTTAATCGTATCTCCGTCCAGCATTTTTGCGCCTACGGAAGTTTCGTTTAAATATTTATCCAGGTTTAAATAAGTATCAATGTTTTTAAATTCTGATTTTTCATATAATCCCGTTGATTTAAAACCTGAAATATCTTTCACTGACCGTGTTGGTATTACCACTTCTTGCCCTTCTGGGGTTAATACTGTTTTAGGAGGGGCAATTTCAGCCGAGTTAATTAAACGATAATTTTTTCCTAATAAGTTTTTTCCCGATCCGCCAATTTCTACGCCTAATTTTCCTAAGAAATATAAATCAAGAGCAATAGCACCACCAGCTGCAAGTGCACCTAACGGCGTATTCAATGTGTAATGAATTTCTTGATCGTTAGCCGGCTTACCCGCGATTGCCAACAATCCCTTTATTTTCTGGAAACTATTGTCATACAACGCAGTCTGCAGATTTTCACCTTTATTAATATCATATCCAATTTTACCGTTTTCAAGAGTAACCCCCTGCGCTAATCCCATTACACCCTTAACAAAAGGCACACCTCCCGAAATAAATTCTGCTGTTCCTGGGATTGCCTGTTGAAATAAACCTTTTCCAAATTTTCCAGTATCATTAATATTCTTATACAATTCATCCATAATTTCCACTGGTTTTTGTCCTTTAAAAACACCTAAGGCCATATTAATAGGCGAGGCTAAAATTGAAGCAATTCCGCCAGCCACATATCCGATTGATCCAAATATTACATCATTCAGTGCTTTAGGAACTTTTTGGACCAAACCAGCGTTAGGGTTATTTTTTGTAGGAGGACGATAAAATTCCACCACATCCTTAGCCACATTTTCAATAGCGCCAACTGCTTTTGAGAAAATAGAAGATTTTTTTTGCGGTTGCTCGGCTACGGGCTGATTATTTGTCTGATTGTCCTGAACTTGTGGTTCTTGTGTTTCTTGAGGTTGTGGTGTTTGTGTTATTTGTTCAGGTGCTTTAATACTTTCCCAATCCAAACCTTGGCGCTTTTTCTTTTTTTCTTCGCTTGATGAATTATTCCAATTAATTGGCATATTTAATCACGGTAATCATCTGGATAAGTTTCATAAATATCACTTAAAATACTAGCTTTAGATTTTCTTCCTTGGTAGTACTTAAATAATTCATCCGCGGCCTGCTCGCGAGTTAGATCGTGTTTAGCATCAGTATCACTCGAACTTACTTTGATTCGGTCTTTAACTCCATCTAGTGATAAATTATAATCTGCTTCAAGTTGAGAATTGGTCATATCTCCAACTGCGACATCGGTACCGCTTCCATTTCCGCCTCCTCCGCCGCCACCGCTTCCCGACACTTTCGATTTACCCAAGAAAATATGCTGCACAGAAATAGCGCCGGTCTTGTGGTCGCGCATAATCACGTCAGCGTAAGAGTCGCCGTTGGATTCCTGACGACTAGTAGTAGAGATAATATCCTGGGCGGGGTTATTATTGTGTAATCCCTCGGTAAATCCTGCGGGCAGTCCAGCCTCTTGTTCTAATTTAGTTATCTGATTTTTCGTGGCCTGATCCATACCCGCCCATTCGGTGTTTCCGGCGGTAATACTGTTGTAGATGATTGATAGGTTGGCCCGGGCGTTGTCCTCGGTCCGCTCTTTCTGGCGCTGTTCTTCGGTATAATTGCGCCATTGTTCGTCGCTATAATCTTTTACAACGCCTCTAGTAAATGTAATCATCTGCATTGCTTTATTAAAGGCGTTATAATATTCAGTCGAGGCGTTCTGGTAATCGGTCTGCGTCAGGTTCATTATCGTGTTCACCATCGCGTACTTGGTGTTGAGCTGGTTGGTGGCATAATCGATCTGTCTGCCAATAAAGTCCAGTTTTTCATAAGATTGTCGCTTGATTTCAGAAGTTCGGCCGGAGATCACGCCCATTGATACTGCTTTGTCTTCCTCGGACGCGGTACGTTCGCGCATCAGGGCTTCCTCATCTTTCTTTTGCTGGGTCAGATCATTAACGCTTTGTTCTAATTCAGGAATGCCATATTCCCCCATTTTGTCTTGAAATAAATCCACCATATTGGGGGGCACGGGAGCCGGATTATCAAGAAACTGATCAAGTATTCCCTGATATGGTTTCATATAATCCTCAAACGAGCCCGGGCCAGGCACGCCCCGGACCGGCGGATTATCGGCGTTTTCTTTATTTTCGAAATCGCTACTTTGATTCGAATTAATAATACTATTGGCTTTCTGTAATTGATAACCCTGCGATTCTAGGCCGCCGGTGTAAGCGCTACCGGCGAATGACACCACCTTTTTACCGCCAAGCGCGAGAGTAGCCATATTCCCTGTAAAATCCTCGCCAAAGTTAGTTTTATATTTACTCTTTGCTGTATCGGATATAGGCACCCACCCGCCAACACTATTGCCTTTATCTGAAAATTGCCACTGATAACCCCACCCGGCCATCGTTTGCTGTTTAGACTGGTCGCCAAGTGTATTTAAGTTTTTTTCGTAACTGTCGGACGGTTTAGACTTTTTTCCGGCAGTAGCGGTAATGGTAGCGGTTGCGGGTTTAGCCATAGTATTTATTCCTTTCCTTTCGTTTCCTCAGTTGATTTTTTTTGTTCTTCGACCCCTGCTTCCACGGTATTAATCACTGGCTTAATTTTAATAATGCCCTTCTCAATTCCGGCGATTACGTATTTCAATACTGCGGCTAGTTCCAAACTTCCGGATACTTCCGCTTTAATTAAGGCGATGCTGTTGCCGTCGGTGCCGATCACAATTTGTCGCAGGTCTTTAAGCGTTTCCGCTTCTTGATTAGAAGGAACTGACGTATTTACTTGTTTTTTTGGGTTGAATAAACTCATAACTTTATGATATCAATGATTAATTTTTATGCAATTGTTAGACTTTATTTTTATCTTCCAGTATTTTTATCCTCGCCTCCAAGTCTGCGATTTTTTTATCTTTATCCATTGTTTCCGCTCTTTTAATGTTGATTTTTTCAATCTGGATTCTCATATCTTCTCCTTCGTATTTTGCCACCGCGTAGAACGGAGGAGTGTTTCCCCAAAATTCCACAATTTCCCCAATAACTGAAAGACTTGTTAAATCTTCCGGATTGTAATAAACGACTAAATTTTTGTGATCGATTAAAACTGGCTGTTTCATTTAAGCTTCTCCCATTATTACATTTGCCCCGGCTAACCTAGAGTAACACCTGTCTAAGGAACCATTGGTCCACATCGCAATCTGCCCATCCGCCGTGAAATTAAGCGTCCCGTCCATACCAGCAAAGAATAAGACTTCCATACCGCCTGCCCTGCCTGAATTAGGATCTAAATATAGATTACCTGTGGTTGTTTTTAAATAACCGTGAGTATTGTTGTGGTACAAATATATCTGTTGAGAGTTATTAGGACTATCAATTCCGACCCAACCCCCATTAGGATCTATTGAAAGCCCCCCACTTGTTATTATTGCTGGGCCAACTCCAGAAGTCGCTCTTATTTCTACGCTACCACCAGGACCCAATGCCTTCATATGAGAAACTTCTAAATAAGAAGTAAATACGCTATCATCTCCTCTTAAAACACCCGTAACAGTAGATCCACTTCTTAGTTCTATTTTGCTTTCCGTTATATTAACGTTCTCTCCCGTTGATCCTGTTTGCAATGTAGATCCAAGTATTACGGAAGCAGCTACCGTTCCGGAAAAATAAGCATCGCCTACATTACTAATGTATACTGTAGTCACTCCCGATTTGCGGGCATAAATCCCATTCACGTCAATACGGATGCCATTGGTAGGCAGGGAAACAGACGATAATTGGCTTTCCACAAACCCCTTAATAATCTGATAACTGCTGTTTAAACCGCTATACCCCCGGCCCGCACCAGTCTTTTCGTTAGCAGTTACTTTTTTGAACGTAGTGCCATCATCCACGTCGTCCAGATCCCCGCTGACATTCGATAGAATAATGTGGCCCGCCGAAATATCGGTAGATAGTACTTTGCCGTAGGTACCATTTATAGTTTCATCTAGTTTTATGTGTCCAGCGGTAATATCAGTGGACGCAACCTTGCCGTATACCCCACTAATCGTTTCGTCCAATAAAATGTGACCCGAGGAAATGGTAGTTTTTAAAACCCGAGCATAGGTACCGCCATCAACCACGTCGTCCAGTGTGCCAATAGTTTCCGATAATACGATTAGTCCGGCAGAAATACTGGTGGTCAACACCCGACTGTAAGTCGTTCCGTCTACAATATCATCCAGGTCGTTTAGGGTTAAAGAAAAGGTGCCCGCTATATACGCATTGCCATCCATATCAAAACGCACTTTAGCATCAGCCCAGGCCTCCGCTCCCATCCAAAAGCCGCTTTTATCCGCTCGCAAGGCGCGTGACCCCGAGCCAACGCTTAATGCAGTCAAATTTTCCAAGTTTTGCGTCGGCGGTTGCAACGGTTGTGACTGCAGATCCACAAACGGATTAAAAATTTGTATTGTGTTATTTGACATTATGGTAAATCTATTTCCACGCGCTCTAACTCCGGTGCGTTGTTTACGCTGACTGTAAATTCAATTCTGACCTCCAGAGTAATAAACACTCCGATTTTATTAATTGTTTCAATGAACTTTCGAGTGGCGTCTATTCGTGTAGTCAATGCGTCCGACCAAGCTGCTGCGTGGTCCTTCTTAATTTTTATGGAAAGATTGGTGTTGGTTGGCAAACTGCGATAACAGCAACGAATTACTGCGTCCGATTGAGCTGAGCGATCCGTGATAATTAGTCTACTTTCAAAATAAGCCGAAGTATATTTATAGCTAAAATCTAACTTGTCAACGCCATAGGTAGTGCCGTCTTTCCAAGCCACAAGGATTATACTGCCAACGCCTACGACTGCGCCGATTTCAATACTGGCGGTTTTGTCCTGGGAGATAATATATTCCAGGTTTAGAACGCGGGGATAGTTTGATGAATGACCACCGTAGCTATAAATCCCTTGGCCGGCCGGATTACCGCTGACGTTAGAAAGCCCAAAATAAGGCATATTGTTGAAATTGACTGCCGCACAAGGATGAATAATGGCAGTTTTATTAAGCCAAACGCCAGGCAATTTAAACATTGGCTCAAGACGGTTATTAGAATAAACATAGAAATTTCCCTTACTACCAGCCTGGACCAATACATAGTTATCCGTCGGCAGAAAACAATTAATACTATTTTCAGGCACAATATCATCAGCGCTAAAAGATAAACTCCAGGTGTTCCAACGGTAAATATGACAGATATTGCTATCAGACGAGGCAGTCGTACCGATTAAAAGTTCAGTTACGAGTGGCCCCAATGAGGTAATGGTCTGATCCTTAGTCAAGTCGAGCGCATTGGCGCTCCAAATATGCCGGGATAATTTATATGGCATAGTCGGTGGCGTTGGATCAAAAGCGCTCTCAATATGAAGAACAGTATCACTAGTTACGCTGGTGATATAACGTTCCTGTGAATTTCCATTATTATCAATCCACCGGATTTTTCCTCGTGCAATAGCCTCGGTCGTGAAATGAGTACCAACTCCATAAACATATGTTCCGGCTGACGTAATTGTACCTGATCCGGCAATTTCCGTTTTTTCCATTTGAGCCACGACATTTCCGTCACCGATATACAGTACACCGTTTAAAGTAAGCATCGGGTGGTATGCCCCATCGTTTTGAAAGCTCCGATCAGTATCATCAATATAGGTTGGATCAGAAATAAGCCAGCGACCAAGATAGTGCGCCCTAGCATAATAAACAAATCCATCGTACTCAAACGCCCCAAGAATTGCCCCGGACACAGAACGAAACACCGAATAAGCGCCCGCAGCAGTACGTTTGATTATTTTTCCATTGTCAGTAAAAAAATAAGTGTTGCCGTCCGAACAAACCACCGCCGTCTTAGCAAAACCATCAACCGTCGAACCAGATTCTTTTGTTAATTTTTGGTTGACTTTGATTACTCCTGGCTCCGTATGCACATCCAAACCGGCCATTCCTTGGACCGATTTTTCCGTGCCTAAGTATTTGCTGTCAGCAAGCCCACCTAGATTTATATTGTCTAAAATGATTCTTCTCATTGTATGCTTTTTTTAAGTAAAGCTACTATAATTTCTTGCTGGCCATTTAGGCGCGCGAGCTCTTTGGTCTGTTCTATTATCAGATTAGCGAACTGATCCTGCCGAATATTTAGTTCGTGCAGATCGTTCTTTTTCAAGTCCATAAGGGCGTCTCGGAGTTGCCTTGTTTCTAAGGAATTACAATCTTGATGCGATTGCAGTCTACCTTCTAGATCCTTGATTTCATCACCCATTCTGACTTGCGGCTTGCGAAAGAAATTAATACCAACCAGGATAATAGTGATCAACGAAACGATGAGATTGACCGTGCTAAATGTTAGCGCCTCCTGCATAAATTTTTATTTTAATAATTAACCGTGTGTTTTGATAAACTCCTTATCCTCGCCACCAAAAAACTCCCAAACCACGGCGTATTCCTTCATTTTCGCGGTACTCATCGGGAAAATGTGTTCGTAATCCTTATCCTTGTATATTTCCTTTAAAGTAAGCAACGCAAAGCCAATCGTGTTTTTAGAAAGCGGCTGACGCGCCATCTCGAAATCACGGCTTTTCTTGAAAAAATAATAACCGCCCGTATCGGTATTTCGGACGATCGAAACATTGTAGTCCATAATTTTTGGGTTTAATAATTGGTTAAAATACCATTCAGGATCAACGTGTTGTCCGAATGGGTTAATTACTTCACAATGCCAGTGGGGCGCGTTAGGCGAGCCGTCACGGTGTTTTCCGGTGTTTCCGGTAATAGCTAACACTGTACCCTCTAAATAACGCCCTAGGGGCTGTTTATACTCTTTGTGGTGCGCGGCGCGGATAACATACTGATCATCGCCCTTAAAGCGCAGCCAGTGTCCGCCCTCATTCCCCCACACTTCTTCGGTAATCTGGCAATCTCTGTGGGCGTGGACCGGAACGTAAATTGCGCGATAATCGCAGGCCAGGTGCTCGAAGCCCCAGTTCTTTTTATAGACCGGATCCTTGAATCCCCCGCCGGGAATTGGTTCTCTTTTATCTAGTGGAAAACGCATATTTTTTTGTTAATAATAACCTATTTTAATCATACCATCTTAAAAATCTTTGTCTGTTACGCCGTTTCATCTTTTTCTTGTTTTGTCCAGACCCCCGTGTCCTTTACTTGTTTCGACCAGTCATTCGTATCTTTTGGTTGCTTACTCCACCCGGTGAGATCTTTTGGTTGTGGAACCCATTCATTCCTGCCGCGTAGCCTTGCAAAACGGGATGATTCAATACCGCCAATTATCTTTGCGGACCGGTTAGTGTTAGCTGTATCCCCCCCGATAATATGCGCCGAACGTTCTGAATCCGCCCCAAAACGACCGGTTATTTTTGCATTTATAGTAGAAAATGTAATATCTTTACCCGTGATCTTCGCGGGTCGTTCGGTATCAGATGTTGATTTTCCTGTTATTTTAGCGGACCGAATTGCGCTTAAACCATCAACACCGGTAATCTTTGAACCCCTCTCGGATGAATTCGTGTTGAAACCCGATAACTTAGCCTGTCGATCCGAATTAGATATATCCTTACCCGTGATTTTCGCAGATCGTTCGGAATCAGAATATTCCTTGCCGACTATTTTACATTGGCGTTCTGCGCTAGATGTATCAATCCCGTAAAGTTTAGCGCCCCTTTCGTCGTTGGAATGAACAGATCCAGTTGTCTTTGCGCCTCTTTCAGAAACATCGGTCGCGTATCCTGATACTTTAGCCGAATGTTCTGATGATTCAATCACGCATCCAAATATTTTTGCGCCACGTTCGCTATTATCGCTAGCGTTACCTATTAATTTTGCATTTCGTTCATCTTGTATTGACGCTACTCCACTAAGTTTCGCTTGCCGATCGGAATTAGAACCTTCAATACCCGTGATTTTAGCGGACCGCTCGGAATTACTTGAATCCTGTCCGGTTAATTTCGCAAGTCTTTCTGAATTTGCTAAATCCTTGCCCGTAACTTTAGAGTTTCGTTCAGAATTAGAAACGTCTTTACCGGTGATTTTCGCGCTTCTTTCGCTGTTTGCAGCGGCCTTACCAGTGATCTTCGATGATCTTTCTGAATTTACTAAAGTGCCACTAATGGCCAGCCCTGCGTAAATATAATCAGTGTATTCCTCTATTTCACAACCGGAAACATTTGGCACCTCTAACCCAAAATATGTAGATCCACCGTTGTAATACCCCTCATCATAATCTCGAATGTTTATCTGGCCTTTCCATACCCCGTCTATATACAAGTGCGCCGTGTTGTTTCCAATATCGATTATTACTTTGTAAGCGTGGTAGTCGTCTGTTAAATTGCAAGAAATATCTAGTTCGTCACCTATGCTATCGTTTCCGATTAATGCAACAATCCCAAATGTTACGTTAAAGGATAAAACAGTATAGCGATCGCGATAATCAAATTCAATATAAGAACTTGCATTAATTGACTGAGAAATAAATTTTTTCTTTATTTCAAAAACGGCGCTTACCTCTTGCGGAGTAATGAAATTCTCAATCTGATACTCCGCACTGTCATAGCCACTAACATCATATTCGTGGGCGATGTGTAATTTGCCGCTGATAATTTCAAAAGTCGCTATTCCAGTATTAAAGTTTTCGGTCCAAGCCGGTGTCGCGGCGACTGGCAGTTCATTCGCTTCGTATTGTAGTTCCCACGCTGAATTTAAATCCCCGGTTGTTTTCGCTAAACGCACTGAATTAGTAGAATCTTTGCCAGTGATTTTAGCCGATCGATCAGAATTTGCGCTGTCTTTTCCCGTTGTCTTGGCGGAACGGTCACTATTGGCGTTCGAATTGTAAGTGGCGTAAGCAGATATTTTCCAAGCACGAGTAGAACCACCTGCGGGATATGGATTAGGCGGAGTTGTATAATATCCCGCGCCAGTTTTAAAATATAACAATCCGCCAGTTGAATCATAATAGGTTGTATAATTAGCGTCTGGAACAAACCCAAGCCAATAATTAGCCGCCGATTCTAATGCTGTAATTGCCCCAGAGTGCCAAGCGGCGGTTGTGGTGCAAGAAATTGCCCCGCTGTTTCCATCTTTATTTGCGGGATAATTTGCGCTATCGTCATAAAGAACCGTTTTAATGTTTACGGTGGCGGTTTCACCACTACCATAACTTACCACCTCACTGATAGTCCCAATTTCGCCTAAAGCGTATTGTCCAGCGATTACATAATTCGCAGGAGTTCTACCGCTCGTATTTCCAATAGTATGAAAACCAAATTCTAATCCAGCAGCGTGTCTTATCGGATAGACAGCATTGTCTAAAAAGTCCTGCGGAATAGTTACGGTGACTTTTCCCTTTTCAACGTCAATGTCAATTTCACCCCACTCCTCTTTGCCTACATAATCCACCAGACGAGGCTTCGGAATATGCCCAACCTTGCCGCTTCCGTAACGCTTCCCATCGACAAAATTGTATTTCGGAACTGAAGCGAATACCGCGTAAGACCCGATAATTCTCTCGGGGCGGTGCGCGATTAAGTTACCTTCCTTGTCATAACAATTATTTCTGTCAAATGTTTCAGTACCGGGCGCCAGATTGTCCGGTTCCTCGGTAAAGGCTGGCTGACGCTCAA
Organism: Candidatus Kerfeldbacteria bacterium CG_4_10_14_0_8_um_filter_42_10; assembly: GCA_002784945.1. GTDB lineage: Bacteria > Patescibacteriota > Patescibacteriia > UM-FILTER-42-10 > UM-FILTER-42-10 > UM-FILTER-42-10. The sequence continues at coordinate 8,536 of PFMD01000058.1, read as the reverse complement.
ACTTTAAGTCTTTTGTGTTGAGCGAAAACTCTATTTTATTGCTGTCGGGTTTTTCTAGTAAATGAACGTCAACCTCATAGCCGCCCTCGGGGTTATCGTTGCTGACAGGCAAATCATAAAAATGCGTTTCAATTTTTTTACCCTGCCACTTTATTTTTCCGTCTTCCTCTTTGACTGTCGGATTAGATTCGTTGTGCAATAAACGAATAGAAAAGTTGACCTCGTTGTCCCACCGCATCAGTTTAAACTGTGGGTAAAAATCCAGTTGCTTACTATCGCCGATTTCTACCTCTATCTTGTCTTTTACATCGTCCTTCTCAGTTTTGGAGTATGTATTTTCAAGGAACTCGTATTGCTCTTGCGTTTGCTTCCCTTCACCCATTTTTTTTGTTTGTTATCACTAAAGACCAGCAATTTTTCGTGTTATGCTCATCCACCCAGATCTGCAAGGAATAATCTTTATAAATCGCCTCGGCCACGGTAAACAGATCCTCGCCGGATTGTTCAAACTTATTTTCTTTATTAAGCGATGCCTCGCGCGCGTACGCCCGAAACATTTTGTAATCTATTGGCTTTTCTGCTTTATTCAGCATAGCGAACTTTGGATTCTTGCCGGCCGACGGCAGGTTGAACGTCCGGCCGTCATCGGTGAATAGCGACAACGAGGTAATAAAAAAACCACCCTCGCCCATATAGCGGAGCAGTTTTTGCCACGGCGATAGTTGGTTTGGGATTTCTTCAAAAGCACCTTTACCCTCATAGCACGTTTCGCCATTAGATAAAGATACCTGCCAATTTATCCTATGTAGAGTCTTCATAAAGCCCCTTTCGTTTACCAGTCTCAAATGAGCCCAGTTTAATTATTAATTTATTGTTTTTCGGTTTCTTCTTCGACTTTTGCTTCGTCCTCTTCTTGTTTTTCAATTCGGGTCGTCTCTATTTTCCCATTTTCCTCAAGCACTGTTTTAGCGTCCTCGCTAATTTCGGAATCGTCGCTTGGTTCAGCTAGATTAATGGTGGCTTTTTCTTCTCCGACAATCACTACAATGCTCATAGCGTCCGCGGGAAGCTTAATAAGATGGTCTGGTGAAACAATGCCGGCAATTCCACCAATCGTTACCGCCATCTTCCCTAACTTTGCGACATCCATACCTGCTTCGGTAAGGATTTCAGCCGCCGTATATTTTGCGTTTGCTTTCATAGATTTAGAAATTAATTTATTGGTTTAGGAATATGTAAGCTCGTCTCTAAGCTTAAATGCTGTTTTTAGTCCGACTGATTCAGGGCTTGCGCTCACGGCAATATAATAGTCGTGAGATGTACCGGTTGCTTCATCGGTAATCGTTAGGGCCGCCGCACTCCCCTCTGCGTTGGTCCAGTTTGGGTCGCCTTTTTCCGCAGCTTGAAACGTAACCCCTGTGGGTACAGCAGTTGTTGTTGTCCCGTCGTAGGCATAGAAGATATGCCCAGTAGTCACAACGGAAGTACCGTGCGAGAAGTTTATTTTTAACGCGCAACCGGCATCGGTTATCGTGTCCAGATCGACCGTACCTGCCCCTAAATCAACCTGCGAGTCTCCGCCGGTACCGCCAGACTGCGAAATAAATTTATTGTTTTTTGGGGTATTGCCGCTGGAATCGTCAGCGCCTACCGAACTCTCAACGTGCGTACTGTCCTGATAAGCTCCAACGATAATCGCGCTTCCGAATGTTCCACCGGCGAATTGGACATAATCGGTCGCATCGATTGTCGTTGGCGATGTGCCTTGTAAATACCAGATAAAAGTTGCCATATATTTTGTTCCCTTTTAAAAGTAAATTATCTAATAAAATTTTAAATTAGTAGTTTTGTCCGTCATCATCAGGAACTGATGCTATAATAGCCCGATCTAAATTACTTCCTTTCATAGAATCAAGCGCCATCCTCATACGGTTTTCCCAGTTTCCTTCCGAGTCGGTCAATCCGACCGGCTTGTCCTGACTTTGTTTCCATTCCACCACGATAGCGTCGGCCCATAGCCTATGAAGCTGATGCGGCATATAGCCGAAGGCGGTGGTCGAAATCGGCACGCTTAGGTCGTTAGCTGACGCTAAGGCCGCCGTAGTGAGAGTTGGCGGATAAATGAACGCCCAGAGCTTCAAACCGCTGGTTACGCTAATAATGGCATCTCCGGAAAGTATATAGATTTCACCACCCATAATGTCGAATTGCGGATCCTTGTCTGCATAGTATTCCTGGATACTGTCCTCATCGGTATTAATTCCTAAGCTGTTCAAATCGGTTTCGGTTAATCTTTCCCATTCGGTACCGTCTAATTGGGCTTCTAGATACTTCATCTGCGAGAGTATATCGGAAGGAAAAGCATAATTGCGCTGGCCGGCTACCAGGTTACGCAGCAAGGCAATGCCAAAATAATCCTCATTAACTTTGGTGATTTCCTTGACAATATCTTCCTGCACTCCCACGCCAAGAGCAACGATCGCCGCGTCCGTCAGGGTAGTGGAGTCCTGCCTTGTTTTTTGTCTAATATAACTAGCGAATTGAACGCCTGTCATTTTTTTATTTCCCGTTGAGGAGACGCCGCGCTTAGCAACGTCTCCTCGTTAAAACCTTATAAATTCTCCATTAACGTCCAGTTGATCGGATAGACCATATCGAGGTACACAGCGTTAGGAGCGACTGTTGCATCGTCCAGTTCCGTGGTACCACCGACAAAGTTACCTGTACCGGTAGGATTGATGATTACCATACCGATTACTGCTTCATTCGTCGGGATCGCCGGGAGCACGACCGCGCCAATCGTGGCGCCTTCCGTACCCATAGTTGCCGTTACAGTGCCGTCTGATTTCAGCGTCAGAACAAAGACGTTGAATTTGGCATTAGTGACCGTTCCGGCCAAAGCGATTTCCGCCGTTGTTTTAACGCTTACTGCCCCGTTAAACGAGCCGTAAATAGTATTGGCGATTAAAACGGCCGCTTTAGAAGACGACCCGATCGCAAGGCCCGCGCTGTTTAACAAGGTATAGCAGAAGGTGTCTTGGATTTTACCCAAGACATTCCGCAGGTACTGATCGGAGTTGATGTTGGACGTGGAGATAGCTGCTTTAGCCATAATATTTACTCCTTATGGTTAATTATAAATTTTCCATTAACGTCCAATTCAGCGGGAATGGTGCATTGACGTAAACGGCGTTAGGTACGACTGTGCCGTCATCAAGGTTTGTGGTAGCACCAACGAAATTGCCCGTGCCAGTCGGATTAATGATCACAAATCCGACTACGGCTTCGCTGGTTGGAATGGTTGGAAATACCACGGCCCCGATAGTTGCTCCTTCGGTTCCCATTGTGGCGGTTAAAGTACCGTCCGCTTTAAGGGAAATTACAAACACGTTGAATTTCGCGTTGGTAACGGTCCCGGAAAGCGCGACTTCTGCAGACGTTTTCTTTACGATAGCGCCGTTTAATAATGCATAAACGGTGCTTACCACTTTAACTTTCGCTTTTGACCCTGTACCAATGGCAAGAGCGCCACTGTTCAGAATCTGATAACACATAGTGTCCTGAATCTTGCCTAATGATGCGCGCAAGGTGGCGTCAGACATCACTGGCGAGGTGGACATCGTTGCTTTAGCCATATTTATCTAGCTTAGATTGATTAATTAGTTCACGATTTAACCGAGCGCTTCCCTGGGGGAAACGGGTTTATCAGCAGTAGGCGTAAAGGGCCGATCAATCAGCATTTCCTGACCAGCAGTGGCGGCGATTTCGTAGGATTCTTTCAGAAGTTCAGCCACTTGCAGCGGAATATTCACCATACAACCCTTTTTAATCGTCAGTTTGTAGCCGTTGATCTGAACTGTTTCGTAGGCCCCGACTTTTTCGCCGGGCATTAACGGGATTAAGAAATCCACACGGGGCTGTTTGGATAGTCGCTCTTTCGTTTTTTTAGCATCCTGCGTCAATAATTGCTGAATATCCTCTTTTTCAGTTTCCGACGCCATTGAGAAGTGAGTCGCCGGCTGATCAATTGCTTTCCCGCTCTGGCGTCCTTTTGGCCTGGGAGCGGTATCTTTCATTTTTGTTTCGTTTTCGTTTTTTTCGTCTTTGGGTGCTGTCATAATAATATCCTTCGTAATAGGGAGCCGGGGATTACCGGCTCCCCCTTAGTGATTGATTAGGCAGTCACACCGTGCTCTAACCGATGAATAAAGTCCTGATTCAGAATCTTGGCTACAAAGGTGGATTTCCAGCCTGATGTTGAACGTTGATTTAGAGGATCTGTAGTACCGCCGGATCCGAGAGGTTTAATGATATTTTTGACCGCCTCCCCGGAAATACGGGTAACTCCAACTCCGTTCATCGCGAAAAAGATTGTTCCGTAAACATCAATGCCGGCTGCGCCTTCGCCAGCGAATACTTTAGCGTTGGTAGATTCTACAAAACGTACTTCGTCCATTGCTCCAACTTCCCCCTCCATCACGTTTGCCTTATTGGCATATTTTTCCACAGGTTGGAAAGCGGTGTCATCTTTCAGATCATAGGTAGTATTGGGATGAACAATTGCGACGTAGCAAGCCGGAATAGGAGCAGTGGCGTAGCCACTGTCCGGATTAACCATCTTGGTCATCTTCCTCGCTTTGTTATTCTTCATTGTGCGGACCACTTTCTTGACCAATGTTCCAGTAATTTTATCACCGGCTACTGTGGCAACTCTGGTACCAGCACTGGCGGCATAAGTCACGCCAGTTCCGGCGGCAAAGATATTTCGCGCTAACTGATCCGTGGTATCGCCAAACTGATCGCCCAATATTTCGGCGGCTTCCATCAACACCGGATCTTCCGATGTCATATCTACTACGTCAGTTAAAGTGATGTAGTCACCATACTGGGCCACGGTGGCGGTAATATCGGTTACTGATAATTGGCTGCCAACGGGTGTAATTCCCTCGGATAACGGCGTAGTAGCCGCAGCCAGCGTCCCATAGCGACGGAATTTAATCATGGATGTTCCAGCGTTCTTAGGAATATCCCTAATCTGCGCGTATTTAGTGTAGGTGAGGAACGGTACTGCACGGGTGAGTAATGTCCTGTCGTAAAACGATGCGTTTTCGTCAGGTATTTGAGTTTTAGTTGTATTTGCCATTTTTTTGGATTTACTTTTGGTTAATTAACTTGACTTAATTGGACTTCTGGCGGACCTTCTGTTGGTGCGCCTCAAACTCTTCCGGCGTTTCTTCCCACGCGTTTTTTTTCGTCATTGTGCCGCGCGCGGTATGTCCTCCGCTCCCGGATTGCCTGCTTTCATCGTCCGCCTGGCGCGCTTTCTTAGCGCCGACGGCTTCTAAGGAATCCCCCATCACCTCATAGGCAACGGATTTTATCGGGAGATGATTGCGGGAAGGATCCTTCCACCATTTCCGGATAGTAGCCTCTTTCTTTTTGAATTTGGCATTTTCCGGATTGGTAAAGAAGCTGTTGAGCTCACGCTCATTCTCCTCCGCGTCAACCTTGGATAATTTATCGCCGTAGTGTTTGTCTACGACCTTCAAAATGCGCGCCTCGTCCTCTGAATCAATCTCGTCATCATCGCCCTCGTTATCGTTCCCGGCTTTCTCCCGGGCCTTATCACGAGATTGGCGCAGACGATTTATAATGAAGTCCTTTTTATCACGAACGGGCGGATCGCCAGGTTCACCCTCTTTTTCAACTTTTGACTTTTTGTCTTCGAAAATTACCGGGTTACCCTGCTCATCCTTTAAGGGTTCTTCGGGTTTATCCGGATCGGGGACGTATTTTTTACCGTCCACCTCAACGAAATCGCCCGTGGCTCCATCGTCGCCACCTTCTTCATCCCCTTCTTCTTTGAAAGGGATCGGGTTGCCGCTCTCGTCCTTTAGCGGTTGCCCTTCGTTTTCGGGGTCGGCTTGAAATTTAGCGCCGTCCACCTCAACGAAACTGTCGGCATTCTCGCCGTTTGTTTCTGCCATATTTATTTCCTCGCTCGCCTCATTGGAAAATGGTTGAAAAAACCAATGCTGCGGCATTACCTCGGCCAATGACCTTTTGGCCGGAATTAAAAAACCTGCTTAAATAGCAGGTTTGGTTGGACTAACCAGGTGGGACTTAGAGACCACCTGATTAATCCTGAAGGCGGATTGCTTGGCACAGCAAATCCAACAAAACCAACTATCTTCTAAGTCTTTTTTTTGTAAATTGTTTAAGAGCCCTTTTTCTCTTCCGGTGCCTGTACGCTCACAACGGTTGCGCCAATTTCCCGTTCTAAATCCTTTATATCCGTAAAATATGGATCGTATTCCTCCAATACTGGATTTTTGCCCAAGAGTACATCAATCTGGAATTCAGGGATACGTTTTAAATTGCGGAGAAAACGCAGGTCTCGTTTCTTGATGTCGTTTTCTTCCTTGCTTAGTGATTCGTCGTTCTCTAAATCTCGCCGCAACATCCGGATATTTAAATCAATTACCTTTTCGACCAGGAATTTCCAGCCGGGGTGTGCCACCAGCGCCTGTAAATCCCGCACCGCGATTTCCGCCTGTGCTTTGTTTTGGAAAGAAATCAGTTTAAATTTGACGTTTTCTAGCATATAATTTAATCATACAGTCGCATTATTTTTTTGCAATGTTGGCGCTACTAATTCTTTCTGAACATCCGGATTTGGGGGCGCACCGCCGGGAGTTTGCCCAGGGTTTTGCCCCTGCCCCTGTTGTTGAGCATTCTGCATCGCCATAACCTTTTTCAGGAGCATAGATCGTTTGTGTGCTTGAATATGGGCGTATTTAGCTGAAAAGTCCGCTACTTTGTTGTGAATTTCTAAATGGGCGATGTCGTCGTCTATCACGTCCACCTCTACCAATTTGTTTAAATTCAAGGCTTGGTTTTCATCTTCGGCTTTCATTTCGTCAATAGTCGCCGGCAGCAAGATATCAATTTCATCTTTATCAAGCCCTGTTAACCGGCCCATTTTACGCAGTCCGTAGCGCTTATTAGAGTTCGGATCGGCCATTACAAGTCCTAAGTAATTATTCCATAGCTGCAATTTCTTCATCCTGTCTGATTCCACGATTGCTTTGCTTTCCACTTCCACGTCAGGATCAATAAAGGCCACGATATTTTCACGCGTGAATGGCCGAAATTTCGTACCCAAAGCGCCTCGGATACGCACAATTTTTTCGTCAATATCTTTTTTAAAATGCGTTTTATACAAACGATACCATTGCTGCCAAAAACGTTTTTCTGACCAGCCAAAGATCCGTGCCGATAGGGAATAACGCCGGTCCTTATTGGCGTCTACTTTATTGAGTTCACCAAGCGTCCTATCTTGCTGACTTACCATTCCTTGCGCCATATCTGGAGTAGCGGTTGCTTTCTGAGCGGCAGTATCCAACATTTTTAAAATCCAGTCGGCATCCGTGCCCACGTGTTGCCGCTGAACTGGTTCAAGGGCGTTGTTAGTCGGACCATTAACCGGAATATGCTTATTAAAACCAAAATCTAAATCAAAGCGATTATTAATTTTATTTGTGTCATACAGATACATCGGGTGCAGGTTGGACTTAATACCCCTTAAACCTAAGTTTTGGATGACACTTCGGGCCCGTGTTTTATCCTCAATAATATCCGGGACCGAAACGCCATCCCAGTCGTGGGAAATCGGGTACATTGCCCGGTCAATGATCGGAATAAATAAACTGGATAGTTCCTGGTAACGGATAATTGTTTTCTGATTGTTACCGGAGGTCACAAACACCCGTTTACCATTCCAGATAGTAAACCATTCCAGAAGCCGATATTCTTGATTATCGCCTTTAGACGGGTTAAAAGCACGTGTATCACTCAATCCTTGCGCGGCCGCCCGTAATTCTCTATTTCGGTCAACATTAGATTCTTGACTGGATGTTTTGTCGGCATCCAGCGCTTCTAGGTTGAAATAAATACCAGCATCTTCCAGTTCCTGCTTGGTCATCCGTACTTCCCTGCCGCAAAACCTCGCTCGGTTCCGCCCTTTGCGGTCACCGTTTACGGAATGGGCGCGCGGATCGCGCAAAAATGTCATTGGATCAATCACTTCCGGCATTGGCGCCTTGAGTTTCCGGTCAAATTCCATTAACAGCTGCAAACCACGGCCGAAAAAGCTGGCGTCCCAATCCCACTCGTAATCCAGTTCGTCCTTACCCATATCGGTATAGTCATATTTGGCCAGGTAATTCAGGTTTTCAGCCACATCCACATCACCTTCTTCTCTTTCCACAAAATTAACGGTAAGGGTGTCCTCATACAGAGAAGCAAGCAAGGTTTGATGTACGGTAAACAAAAGCGGATCGCCCACTGCTTCCTTATCCCGCTTTTGATTATTATAGAGTTTTAATCTTAAAGCCCATTCTTCCCACTTCGGCTTCAGATAATCGTAGGAAAGCTTGTACTCGGCTTTTACCTGCTCCAAAAGGTTAGAAAACCCGTTTTCGTCTGTACGCTTTTGTAGCTGGTTAAGTTCCTCGACTAAACCGCTGTCCAGTTT
>PFMD01000030.1 GCA_002784945.1 Candidatus Kerfeldbacteria bacterium CG_4_10_14_0_8_um_filter_42_10 | reverse complement strand
TTCTTTTGACGGTAAGGCCAGGGAGGTACAACTATTCTGGCGCCAACTTGAAAACCTTTTTTGACTCTAAATTGAAAATCTTCGCCGTTGGCTAATCTATACAAAAAATCGCTGATCGGCATTTTTATGCCTTCTGCTTGAATACTGATGCAAGGATAGCCGAAACGAGAAGTAAATTCCAAAGGAAAAACACCTTGATCATTAACGATGCAATTTAAATCGATATAGCCGGTGTAACCTTCTTGAGATAATTTGCTCTCCATTTTTTTCAGCGTTTGTCGGAACAATTTATTTGGCTTACTCCAAAACATGCTAGTTCCCATTTCACCGGTGGCTGGCCCGACTTCTCCAGAAAACAGTCTTTTATGCTCAAAATTTATATTAATGGGATAAATAAATTTATAACCATTAAAAAAAGCTCCTACGGCAATTTCTACGCCTTCGACTTTTCTCTGTAGTTGGAATCTTTTCATCTTCTTGCCTAGACTATTTCGATAGTTACTTAACATCTGGATGATATCATGGCCTTTTTTATCTATACCAACAAATAATAAATTTTTATCATTCTGGACTTCATCGCAAGGCTTGATTACATACGCCGCCGGATACTTTTTGACGTAATTGATGGCCTGCTGATAATCTGTGAATTCTCGATAGGGCAAAATGGCTATTCCCGCCTTTTTCAATTCCTCCTGGCCAAAGGCGCGGTCTTCTTCTAATCGATCGGAATAACTTGTTCCGCCAATAACCTTTTTCCCCTGTTTTCTTAATTTTTCCGCTTTTCGGCCACTGCCAAAAAAATCATCATAAATTATAACATCGGCCCAATTGATATATTGACGCCAGTTCTTTACTTTGGGCAATATGCCTTCGGAACAATCCTGTTCCCCTTTTTTTTCACTGCAATACTTAACCGAATGCCCTTGTTTAAAAACCTGCCAGGCTATGTCGTTAATTAGATTATCTGCGCTAATAAACAGAAATTTTTTCTTTTCCATAATACTTGCTAATTCGATAATTATGCTATCTTTTGTTTCTTCTATACCGCTCAACGGCCATCATAATAATTTGTTCTAAAAGCATTCCATAATCAATGCCAATAAGTTGAGCCGCTTTGACTATTCCACCCCATTCCAGAGAACAAAGCCAGGGTGAAGGATTCAATTCAATGACATAAGGATTATTGTCACTATCCACTTTTATTTCTACTTTTCCGTAATCGCGACACTTAAAAATGGTATAAGTATCAAGCGCGATTTCGGTAATTAAAGATTCTAATTTTTTGCTGATGTTTTTGGGCGGGAGTTGATGGATAATCTCATTTTCCCTCTTACCTTCTTTCCATTTGGCATCAAAAGTATAGATATTCCATTGTTCTTTGGAGGTGGGAGGAAAAATGGAACGATGCAGTGGCAGAACCTGCAAATTACTCTCGTTATTGCCCAAGATATAAACTTCGTATTCATCTCCTTCAATATATTCTTCGACCAGAGCGGCCTTGCCCATTTTTTGAATGATTTTTTCTTTTTCCTCGTTAAGCCTTTTTTCATTTATAACCACCGACTGGTCGGTTATCCCCTCGGAGTTGTTCGAATTAGCCGGTTTTACAATTAAAGGATATTTTAACTGTTCTTCTAATTGATCCTCTCGATCATAGAAATAATCCCAGTCGGGAGTGGGAATTTCATGATAAGCCAGCAGTTTTTTAAACTGAATTTTGTCCGCAGCTAAAAACAGGGAGAAAGAATCGGCGCCGGTATAAGGAATCTGCAAAGAATCCAACAAAGCGGCAATATGCGGCCTGAGTTCAAAATTGTTATATAAACGGTTCCCCAAATTAAGCACCAAATCAATATCGCCCTTTTTTAATTTATCAACCGTTGGAATAAAATTGTTTAAATTAAGCGTACATACCTCGTAACCTTTTGACCGGAGAGTCGTTTCTACCTCGCTCATAGACTGGGATGATCTTAATTCAATGGGATTATCGGTATTGGCATAAACATTGCCGAGAAGGCCGATTCGCAACTTTCTAATGTTGGTTAGGTCGGCGCCTTTAATCGCTTTTATTTTAGCGTTCCGGATGAGCAAATTTTTGTTCAGTACCGCCGGAGAAAAACGATTTTTCCGTTCCGTCTTGCCTAAACTGGAATCAGAGTCAAATTTTACTACTTTGTAAGACACTAATTTTAAGGCCGCCTCCAGATTATCCTGGGCATCCAGCACATTTTCACCAGTAACGGTCATCCACCCTAAATGCTCGAATCCTTCCGGCGGAACAAAAATCGGATCTCCGATCTTTTTGTATATCTCTATTTCTTCTACAAACCAGTTCTTTTTAATATCCTCCGGCGCATCCAGTTCAACCAACATTCCCGATTCGTTGGGGTGGAGATCCCATCCAATAATATATTCTTTAGGAACGGATGGTTTTTTAATTTTAGTGAAGTATTCTCCGGTGGCGATTTTTACGGCGTATTCGATTAAATCCACTCCCCAGGCGCTTTTGGTATAGGAATAAACGTAGTCCCCGCCCATTCTGATATTGACTTCGATAGGATACACTCCCCGTTTGGAATATTTGGCCTCAAAATGAATGCAGCCATTCTGGATTCCCAGTTTTTCTAAAATGATTTCCGCGGTCTCTAAAAGATCATCCTGGCATTTCTCAGGAAGACTAGAGGGAATAGCTTGGCCGCTGTCCACGAAAAATATTCCTTTATTTTTATTAAAATTATCGGCTAAAGAGAAAAATTTGACTTTGCCGTTTTGGAGCAAAATATCAATGTCTACTTCGTCGCCATCAATGAATTCCTCCACTAAGATATCTAACCCATCAGCCAGAGCTGATTCAACGTTAGTGGATATGTTACTTTTTACATACTGGAACATTTCCAATAAATCTTCCTGCTTTTCTACCTTAATTACAAAAGCGCTGCTGGATCCGTAAACTGGCTTAATTACCACGGGAAAATTGAAATTCTCCGTTATCTCTTTTAAATCTTCCGCGCGCCGAACCATTTTATACTTAGGAACAGGCAAATTGTTTTTATGACAAAAATCCCTGAAGTTGAATTTATTTCTGGCCTTCTTGGCGGTATTGAACGGAATACCGATAAAATTAAACTTATCTACAATTTTTGAGGTAAGCAGAACGTCATCTTCCCAAAAGGTTAAAACGCCATCAATCTTTATTTTGGGATTATTAGACAGAAACTCCTTAATGGACTGCAGCGATTCATTATGGTTGGTGTTGTCAGAAAGAATCCAGTAATCAACATAGGGTTGGGCCCAATTCTTCTCTTTATTCAAGACGACTAATTTAACACCCATCCTTTTCAATTTTTGGACGATAAATCTTTTTTTGGCTGATCCGGTATTAACCAGTAAAATGGTTTTTTCGGAAGCGCCGTTGGTTTTGCTTACTATGGTCATTTTTTAATTAATTCTTATTTTGTATTAAAAAAACCAATCTAAAAATTAATTGGTCTTTTTATCCATTTTTATTTAAGTTTTCTGGAGGCTGATCTTCTTCTTTAGTAATTTCCATTGCTGCTGAACCCCGTTAGAAAGGGTGGGGCGATAAACCCTGTTAGAGCTTTACCTCTTAACGTACCTCGTTAGTTATGATTTTCTTAATGGACTGGCGGTTTCTTCTAACGGGGTGAATGATTCTACCGCGAGTGTAACATTTTGGGTTGAAATGTCAAATGCCAATAGTTAATCTAATTACCCCCGAATCTGCGGTTGCGCCGGCTGAATTCTTTAATGGCTAAATCAATGTCTTTTTCGGTAAAGGCCGGCCAATGTTTATCTACAAAAAGCAGTTCGCTGTACACCGACTGCCAGGTTAAAAATCCAGAAATTCTTTGTTCCCCTGAGGTTCTTATTACTAAATCTGGATCGGGCAATCCTGGCATATAAAGATTGTCGCTAATCATTTTTTGGTTGACCTTATTGGGAGAGACTTTTTTCTTCAAAAGTTTTTTAACAACATCGACTATTTCGGTTCGGCCGCCATAATTCAGGCAAAAGTGAACAATTCCTCGGGTATTTCTTTTTGTTTTTTCAACCGCTTTTTTTATTTCTTCTTGAAGTTCTCTTGAGAATTTATCAATTCTTCCGGAAACCACTAATTTTACATTCTCTTTATGGAATTTCTCTAGACGGTTTCTAAAAACTTCTTTAAAAAGCTTCATGAGGTAATTTATTTCTTTTTCCGAGCGCTTCCAGTTTTCCGTTGAAAAGGCCCAAAAAGTAATCACTTTCACTCCCCGTTTTAGCGCGGCATAACAAATATTCTCCATAACATCAACGCCTTTTTTATGGCCAAAAAACATGGGTAAATGTTTTGATTTAGCCCATCTTCGATTTCCATCCGGGATAATAGCAATATGTTTAGGTATTATTTCTCTTTTCATTGATAATAAATTATCTCCTTCGAGATCCTAGGTATTTGGTTAACAATGATAATATATTAACACTTTTTGGTCTAATTTGTCTAGAGCCTTTGAGCGAGTTACGGGCTTTAATCAAATATTGATTCACTGATTTTCGGGAATATTCCAATGAGCCGGAATCAATGAATAATTGACTTATTCTGGCAATCTGGCGTTCATTTAAATCTTTCCGGCCATAGTGTTTACTTAGCCAGATTTTGTTTTTACCCCTAAGCTTTTCTAGAGCCTTAAAATACAAAAGGGTTTGCTTCCCTTCTTTTATATCCGAATCCACCGGCTTGCCTATTTCTTCTTTACTGCCAAATACTCCCAGAATATCATCGCTAATCTGAAAGGCCAATCCGGCCGGAATGGCATAACGGGTAAGAACGGACAGTTGTTCCTGCCTTGCTCCGGCCAATATCGCCCCTAGTTGCAAGGGAGCTTCAAACGAGTATTTTGAAGTCTTGTATTTGTGAATAAGCAAAATGTCTTTTTTGTCCGAAGGAGAACTTTTCATCTCATGATAAACATCTAGCGCTTCTCCATAATTAGTTTCCACCAGAAGCCTATTGATTCGGTCAATGGCCTGCGCCTTTTGAACGGAAGGGAGCTTAGATTGAGAAATAAGCGAATTCGCCAGATAGCATCCGATGTTCCCCGTTAAAATCGCCAAGGAAACGCCGAAGTGTTCTGAGTTTCCTTTTTTTAATCTTTTTTTATGATAACGTTCGAAATATTTGTGGACGGTTATTCCTTTTCTTCTCCACTCATCCTGATCAATAACATCATCGTGGATTAAAAGATAGCTATGAATAAGCTCTATGGCCGCGGAAACATCAATCAGCGCGGGCGGGGTTTTTCCTTTAACCGCCTCAAAGCCAACTTTTACCAAAAAAGCCCGGATCCTTTTGCTGGAACTCCTCAAGGTGAATTCTTCTAGCCGACCAATGCATTCTGCTAAAAAGGGGGAGATTTTCCGCGCTTGTTTTTTTTCCTTATCTAAAAAAATCTTGAGCCGCTGCTCAACCTTTTTTTTGTAGGTTTTAATCTCTGATTGAAAAACATCCATCGTACATCCAATACTATAATTTTCTTTTATTTAATCAATATTTCTTCTATTTTAGGCACTTTTTGGTATTTAGTCAACTAGAACTAATAGTATATAGATTGATGTTTTCAATACTAATAGAATCTTCTATTCTTCAAAATCAACTGATTGGTAAGTGGAAACCTCTATCTTACCTTTCCAGGCATCCGATTCCAAACCCGCTTTTTGGCACAGACTGGAAAGAAATAACTCCTTATCCGGAAGCTCCTCCCAGACTTTCGGGAGGTAGGTAGCGCTGTTAAAGCCTTTTTTTAAAATAACGCCGTCTTTTTCCGGAGTAAGCTTATTTAACAATTCTTGAGGGTCTTGAAACTCTAAAGGTTTAGGAATGGTTAAAACGGAAATACTGATCTGGGTTTTAGGCAATTCCTCTTTACTTAGTGGCAAAAAGCGGGGGTCCTGAAAAGCGGCGCAGATTGCTTTATCAATCACCTCTTGATATAAAGGAAGTCGCGCTTCTAAACAGCCAATACACCCCCGTAAATCGTTATTCTGATTTAAGGTGACAAAAACGGCTCGCTCTTCTTTTAATCGGCTGGATGGAATTTCTGATTCATTAATCTCCAGTTCCCTCCCCTTTTCAAAATAGAACTCTATGGCTCGACGCGCCAATTCTAGAAGGAATTGTTTTTCTAGTTGAGTATATTCATTCATAACCATTAAGATTGTATCTTATTGAATATTTTGAGTCATTAAATAATTGCTTCATGGTTTCATTGCTTCATTGTTGTGTTTAATACAACAACGAAGCAATGAAAAAATCCTAAAAAGCTATAACCTAATCCCATACTCCTTCTATTTTTGTTCCACACTGGGAACATTTGCCGTTAACAATATTAGATTCGGTAATGGCATGCCAATCACGGCCAATTAACAACTGCTGGCATTTGGGACAATAGGTGCTTTGATGTTCCAGATCAAACACGTTTCCGGTGTAAATGTATTTTAACCCGGCGGTTTTTCCTATTTGATACGCCCTTTGTAAAGAATCTAGCGGAGTGGCTGGCTTGTTATTCATTTTATATTCCGGATGAAAAGCGGTAACGTGCCAAGGAATCCCCTTGCTGATTCCCGCCAAGAATTCAGCGATTGATCTTAGTTCCTCGTCTGAATCATTCTCTTTAGGAATAAGCAGCGTGGTAACCTCAAGCCAAATTTTCATTTCGTATGCTCTTTTGATACTTTCTAGAATCGGTTCCAGATGGGCCTTGCAGGTTTTTTGGTAGAACTTTTCGTAGAAAGACTTTAAATCAATGTTTATCGCATCCAGATACGGATGAATTGCTTGCCAGGCTTCTTTTGACTCATAGCCGTTGGAAACAAACACATTTTTAATCCCCTTTTTATGGGCCAGCTTAGCTGTGTCGTAAATATATTCAAAAAAGATGACCGGCTCATTATAGGTATATGCAATGGAGGGGATGCTATTTTTTTCACAATACTCCACTATTTTTTCGGGAGGTAAATCCTGGCCGTATTCCACCAGCTTTCCCAATTGGAGGATTTTTTCTTTGGGATCCTTTACCTTCTGCTGGACCATTTTAGAGGCCTGCGACAAATCCCAGTTCTGGCAAAAATCACAGCCAAAGTTGCATCCGACCGTTCCTATGGAAAAAATCGCGGTGCCGGGCAGAAAATGGAATAAGGGCTTTTTTTCAATGGGATCAAGATTAACGGCGGCCGCTTTTCCATAAACCAACAAATAAAGCGCGCCGTCTTTATTCAAGCGCACGCCGCAAATACCAGTTCGACCGGGCATAATTTGGCAATAATGAGCGCAGGCGGTGCATTTAACCCGGTTATCTTTTAATTTTTCGTAAAGCGTGGCTTGTTTCATCTATTACCATTCTATATCAAAAACAGCTAATGAAAAAGCGGCTGTAGGGATAATTCATGAATTACCCCTACAGCCGTTTCCGCTAAGCTCATCTTTGAGCATCTTGTTCCAGCCGAAAGTGCCGAATTTTTACCGGAAAACCACCAGGCTGTTCTTTGAGCCAAGCCGCCATCTCCTCGGCGAAAGCGACTGACCGCTGAAAGCCGCCGGCGCAGAGAAAGCAAAGCCTAAGAACAGTGAACTGGTCGCTTGTCCGGAAAGCATCAAGGCACACACAAAGCAGCACTTTTATCTGAAGCAGCAGAATCTGGGTAATCGGCTGGTTTCTGACGAACTCACGGACCGCCGGATTAGTTCCAGGAAGGTTGGGGAAAGAACCGATCGAATCAGGAAGGATCCTAACATCAAACTGAAACTGCAGGGTAGTTGAATCCGGCACAGGGGGCAGAAACCCTTTGGCGATTCGGTGTTCGCTCAACGAGCACACTTCGATTATCTTTTCCATGACATTTTCCCTCGCCCTATATGTGGTTGGAATTTTTTACAAAGGACGTGAATGAAGTAGTTAAAATTAGCAAAATTGCGGTCTTTTGTCAATGATTTGTAGAGTTAACACCTAGAGGTGACACTTGGTATAGTTAGGGGTAACACCTGTTAACTATTAACCAAGTCCTTCTAATGCAAACAGCTAAAT
>PFMD01000040.1 GCA_002784945.1 Candidatus Kerfeldbacteria bacterium CG_4_10_14_0_8_um_filter_42_10 | reverse complement strand
CGGCTGCTTCAGCCGCTTTGGCGATTTCGCCAATCGGCTGGCTTTCCGGCGACACCTTAATAATAAGGGGGAGTTTTGTTTTAGCGCGTACTTTTTTGGTAATTTCCTCGGTAGCTTTAGGGGTACCTTGGCCGGCCAAAGTGCCATACCCTGGAGTATGCGGACAAGATAAAACCGCTTCCACAGCGGCAAATTCATCTGATAAAAAATGCTCGGCCATGTAAGCAAACTCATCGGCGTCTTGCCCGATAATGCTGGCGATTACCGGCGCCCCGACTTCTGATAGATTTTGGAATTCTTCTTGGGCTTTTTCTAGGCCGGGATTCGAATAACCTACGGCGTTCATAAATCCGCCCTCAATGGCATGCATGTTCGGAGCGGCATGGCCTTTTCTTTCTTCTTTGCTTATTGATTTGATCACGCAGGCGCCAGCCCCGTTTTGAACGGCGTATTTTAAAGAATCCTTGGTCACCCCAAGAATTCCCGAAGCTAAAATAGTAGGATTTTTTAGCTTCAGCCCCGCAATATTTACTGCCAAATCCGCCATAGCTTAATGAATAGTTACCTCTTCTAAGCCAAAGGCCCGTTCACAGAAATAACAGTTTAGTTGGATCGGTTTTTTCTTAGTTATTAAAAATTTTGTTTTTACCGGTTCGTGATTAGTAACGCAGTTGGAATTAGGGCAGCAAATTATTTTTTCCAGAACATCGGGAATGTTCACTTGATGCTTTTTAACAATTTTGTAATTGCGAATAATGCTAAGAGTGGCCGTTTGGGCAATAACGGCAATTTTATTTACTTCTTCGTTCGTCAATTCTCTTTTTTCAATCTTCACTACATCCTTCTTACCGTAGCGCTTGCTATTAAAACACATTCCCAAAGTAACGATGTTGTTACAGCCCCGATCCAGACCCAAAAGATGGATAATTTTCAATCCTTTTCCTTCGGGAATATGATCGATGACCGTTCCATCTTTGATGGCGTATAGTTTGAATGCTCTCATATTTTTCCTCCTAAAACTAAGGCTAATAAAGCTTGCCTGACCCATAAGCCATTGGAGGCTTGCTGAAAATAATAGGCGTAAGGCGTGTCATCCACCTCATAATTAATTTCGTTAACCCGCGGCAGGGGGTGCAGAATTCGGAAATTTTTCTTGACGTTCACTAGAAGCGGCTTATTGATGATATAAACGTCCTTCACTTTCTCGTATTCAATGGCGTCGGCAAAACGTTCCTTTTGAATGCGGGTCGCATAAAAGATATCGATTTTGTTCATTATTTTTTCCGGGCGAAGATGTTCGGAATAGCGGGTCTTATGCTCCTTTAACTCTTTCAGAACGTAATCGGGCATACAAAGCGATTTAGGAGAAATCAAGTAAAGACGGCAGCCAAAAAGGGAAAGGGCGTAAGCCAGGGAATGAACCGTCCGGCCGTACTTCAAATCTCCCACCAGCGCGACGTTTAAGCGATTAAGCTTTTTCTGAGTTTCTAAAATAGTAAAAAGATCCAAAAGAGTCTGGGTAGGGTGCTGATTGGTACCGTCTCCTCCGTTGATTACCGGATTATTCGAAACTTCGGCGGCCAATCGAGCGGAACCTTCTAGGGAATGGCGCATTACAATCGCATCACAGTACTTTTCCACAATTCTTATGGAATCGGACAATGATTCTCCTTTGGCCGAAGAACTTACCTTCGCTTCGGCTAGCGTAATTACCGAGCCTCCCAAACGTTCCATGGCCGATTCAAAAGAAAAGCGGGTACGGGTC
>PFMD01000077.1 GCA_002784945.1 Candidatus Kerfeldbacteria bacterium CG_4_10_14_0_8_um_filter_42_10 | reverse complement strand
CAAAGGCGGATGCGCCTTGGGCGCAGGATTTGTTATTTGTTTATTGGGATTTCTTCTTAGATACTTTCACCTCTGCGGGTATTAAAACTTTATCGTGCATTCTGAATCCAGTTTTCACTTCCTCTACCACTGTTCCTTCATCCTGATCGCTTTCCACCTCTCCCACCGCTTCATGCTGTTCGGGATTAAATTTCTCTCCTACCGTTTTGATTTCTTTAATCCCAAAGTTCTCGATTAATTTATTTAAATTGGACTGAATATGCCTGATTCCTTTAATCCACTCGTCGTCTTTCTGCTCGGCGGGCAGATGGCGGAAAGCCTGTTTAAATTGATCCACTAAAGGAAGCAGTTCCAGCAATAATCCGGCCGTAGCGAATTCAATCAGTTCTTTCTGTTTTTTTTCAGCCTCTCTCTTAAAATTGATGTAGTCTGCTTTGGCTCTTTTCCAGCCATTCAAGTATTCTTCGGCCTGTTTTTGGACAATCTCTAATTCTTTTGGAGAATCTTCGTTCTTTTTTGGTTCATCCATAATGACTTCTTATATATTACTGATTAATCCTTTGGTGTATTTCACCAAGGCCTGGTTATTGTTATAGTCCATGCGCATCGGTCCCAAAATTCCCAATAATCCTTCGCCAACGCGGTAATGACTGTATTTGGTTAAAATAACGCTGCACCCCCGTCCAAAAGGATTTTCTTTCCCGACTAAAATTTTAATTTCCGGAGTGACTTCGTTAAAAATTTCTTCCATAGCTTCATCTAAATGATCCACCACTTCACTCAGGCTATACACCAAATCAATTTGGGAAAATTCGGGCTGGCGAAAAACGTTGGTTAATCCGGTATAGTAAACATCCTGCGGGGCAAAGCCGATTAAAACCGCTTCATGAGAAAGATGCGCCACCATTTTAGCCAAGTTTTTGATTCTAATTAAGGAATCTTTCGTATCTTTATAGGTTTTTTGCAAAACGGCCTTATGCTGAAGATTCAGTTCTTTTTCTTCTAAGAGATTATCAATGAAAAATCGGTATCCTTTCTCCGTGGGAATACGGCCAGCGGAAGTATGCCGATGAGTCAAGTACCCCTCATTTTCTAAATCCATCATTTCGTGGCGGATCGTAGCCGGAGAAAGATGAAAGCGGTATTTTTCAACCAAATGAGAAGACCCGACCGCTTTGGCCGTGCGAATATGCTCTTTAACCACCGCTTCTAACAAAGTTTGTTTGCGCTCATCCAGAGACATAGATTTCTGATTATTATTAGCACTCTCGCGTTAGGAGTGCTAATGGCATTATAGCAAGCCTGAGTTGGCTGTCAAGACTGAAGCGGCGCCAAACTCAGTCGGAAGACGGACAGAAATCTTGTCTTCTAAATATTGACAATTTGGCCGCATCTGATACTCTACTGAAATAAAATGAGTATGGTTCTTTCCATTGAGGGCTAAAATGAAACTGACAATCTGTGCAGTAATTGTCTCCATAGCATTGCTCTGTGTTTTTGTAGCAGTTGCCATTAACGGAGATGATCTGGAAAATGCCTTGTGCGCGTATTCCTACCTAATCAGCGGCGCTGTACTGACAGGGCTAATCAGCATGCTCATCTTCAAAAATTGGGCATTAACCATTGCTTGCGCCAACATCGCTTTGATTGGGGTAAGCGGATACACCTGGATGGTGCTATTCTGCCTTGAAACGACTGAAGTTACCGTGCAAAGATTTGTATCATTGCTGATCTGCACCCTGGTTTCAACCGCTTCCACCGCTTCCCTCGCCTGGATTTATAAAACAGAGGCAAAGCTTAAGAGCATTGCGTCGCCGTTCTTAGTATTATTGCTTCACTTCCTGCTACTCCACGCAGTGCTGACGACATTTTTCCTCTTAATCCTAGCGACTAAAACAGCAACGCCCATCGAAAACAGTTCGGCGGATCCAGTTTTTTGGGTCCGCTTTTTTCGTATTGACAATCGTTCGACTTTTCGGTAAAGTTCGTTAACTGCTCGTTCTTTCGCAATTAGAATAATCAACTAAATATAGAAGGCAACCATAACTGAACTGGAGGTTTGTATGATTCAAGAAACTCTGCGAGCATTTTCCGTTTTGGAGCAATTAGACCTGTACTTTCGCACGTCTTGCGCGGTACTCTTCAACTTTGCCCAGAGCGGACACCCCGGAGGAAGCATCTCCTCGGGGAGAATTGTCAGCCCTCTGCTTTTTGGAGGAATGAGGTACAACTTCAGCAACCCGGACCAGCCTGAGTCAGATTTAATAGTTTGCGCTGCCGGACATAAGGCCTTGGGTCTTTACGCCATGTGGGCGCTCCGCGATGAATTAGTCCAAGCAAGCCGTCCGGATCTTCTGCCCGCTTTGATCAAGCACCGGCTTCGGCTGGAGGATCTGCTCGGATTTCGAAGAAACCCCGCACAGAACACGCCTCTATTTAAACAGTTCAGCGCTAAACCGCTGGACGGCCACCCCACTCCCCTAACGCCATTCGTGAAGATTGCTACGGGCGCTTCTGGCGTGGGCGTGCCTGCCGCTTTCGGACTGGCAATGGGAGCGCTGGACTACTACGGTCCCAATGCGCCAAGGGTGCATGTTATAGAAGGCGAAGGCGGAATGACTCCCGGAAGGGTGCACGAAGCTTTGTCTGCCGCCGCTTCCGCCAATCTGGGGAATGTGGTACTGCACTTGGACTGGAACAATGCATCCATTGATTCCGACTGCGTCTGCGCCGAAAGCAGGGGTAAAGGCAAGAGAGATAAGGGCGACTATGTTCAGTGGGATCCGGTCAGCCTGCTGATGACGCACGGCTGGAAGGTGTTCTTCGTGAGTGAAGGAACGGATTGGGAACAAATCATCGCCGCTCAAAGGAAAGCTGTTGCCCATGCTCAGAAGAAAGGTCAGCCGTGCGCTGTCGTCTACCGCACCGAGAAAGGGCGCGGCTACGGCATTACCGGGCGCAAATCGCACGGCGGTGGGCATCCGTTCTGCTCGCCAGGGTACTACGCTGCTCTCAAGGAATTCGAGGACACGTTTCAGGTTCAATTCCCCCGCTCTGACGGCAAGGGACTTGATTCGGCGGCAAAGGAACGGCTCTACTGGGATACGTTGCTGATCTTTCGGCAGGTTGCTATGAATAATCCGGAACTGTCCGGCTTTGTTGGTAAAAAGGTGGCGGAAAGCGCCGAGCTTCTGAAACAAGCCGACCGCAAACCCTGGCAGAAAGTTCCCGCTTCTCTGGATCCGCTTTACCGGAATGATGGGGCAATCGAAGCAACCATCATACCCCCTGTCTTAACCCTGGAAGTCGGGTCAAAAACTACTCTGCGCGGAGAACTCGGAAACACGCTGGGACATTTGAACCAACTGCTGGGTGGTCCGATTATCGTCAGTGCCGCTGATCTGTTGGGTTCCACATCAGTCAATCAGGCTAACCAAGGATTTCCCGACGGCTTCTTTAATGCGTTGACCAACCCAGATTCTCGGCTGATGGCAGTAGGCGGCATCTGCGAAGATGCGATGGGCGCCTTTATGAGTGGCCTAGCTTCCTACGATCATCACATTGGAGTGACTGCCTCATATGCCGCGTTCATCGCCGCGCTGGAACATGTGGCGGCCCGGCTGCACTGCATTGGTCAGCAAGCCCGACACAAGTATTCCGGCGAGGCTTATCAGACTTTCCTTATGGTCTGCGGGCATGCCGGCTTGAAAACCGGGGAAGATGGTCCTACCCACGCGGATCCGCAAGCCTTGCAGCTTCTGCAGGAAAACTTTCCGCCGGGAATGTGCATTACGCTGACACCCTGGGATCCGCAGGAACTCTGGCCGCTGACCGTGGCTGGTTTGAAAGCCCGTCCCGCCGTACTGGCACCATTTGTTACGCGACCCTCGGAAGTGGTTCTGGACCGCGCTAAGCTGGGTTTGCCGCCGGCAACCGCCGCGATATCCGGCATCTACCAGTTCCGCTCGGCTGATCCTCTGGATGATCGGTACCACGGTTCTATCATCCTTCAAGGCAGTGCCGTCACCTATGAATTATTGACTCACGTTCTGCCTAAGATGGATGAAAAAGACTACCGGATGAATGTGTACTACGTATCCAGCCTGGATCTGTTCAACCTGCTCCCTTCAGCGGAACAGGCGCGGATTCTGCCGGAAGCAAGACAGCTTGAAGCAATGGGCATTTCGGACTTTACCATGCCCACTCTTTACCGGCTGGTTGCTTCTCGGTTCGGACGCGACCATTCGCTTTGCGCCGGCGCTTTTTACCCCGGCAGCGGGACCGCCGATATGGTGCTCCGAGAGATGGGCCTGGATGGCCCAGCGCTCTGGAAAGCGATTCAGAATTACGTAATGGATCGCGAAATAAACAAGAGGTTCTAGGAGGGATTTTATCGAAACAAACGCCGTTTTCCAACAACTTGGGAAACGGCTTTTTCATTCTTTTAATAATTTTAGCACTTTCATGCTCTATATCATGAAATCATCTTATTATTTTTCCATAAATAATTTTATCAAAAAGAAAAGCGGCAAAGCAGCTAACCTTACCGCTTTTCAGCCATTATGCATAAATTTTACATTACATCTTAAGGGCCTTCATTACTTCCTCCGCTGAATTGTAGCTACCCTCCGGAAGGTTTTCCTCAAACCACTTTTTGTCCTGGTCGGAAAAATCGGAAAGATTATTGCAGGTCATAACCAGATCTGCTTTAGTAGCAGGATAAGTTTGATGTTCCTTTAAATGCATCATGGCATTTTCTTTATCTTGCATCATATGATTTATCCTTTCTTTTTTTCGACCTTTAATACTTGCTCTCCGGCAAGGTTTTAGGCCCAACCGGAATAATTAATTAACTATTGATTATTCTCCTTATAAATCAAATTTCATCCTGGGAAAGAAGGATAATAAACTCATTTAAATTATTCGCTATTCCACGATAATCTTTCCAATCATTAAGGGATGAATCGCGCAGTGATAGGAATATTCCCCCGGGGAATTAAAAGTATGCGAATAGCTTCTTTCTTGTTCTAAGATTTGAGAATTAAATTCATTACTGGAATCGCCGGTAACGGTATGAGGCATACTGTCTTTGTTAGTCCAGATTACATTATCACCCGCCTTTATTCTCAGCTCCGAAGGGGTAAAATTAGAATTACTAATTTCTACTCGGTAAGAATTAGTTATTGGACCGGCTGTATTGGCATTTTCATTTTGTTTGGTTGTTTTACTGCTGCCACCCATTGCGGAAACTAAATAGATTCCCACTATCAACACGGCAAGAACAATAATGATTAATACAATGATATTTTTTTTCATTATTCCTCCTTTCCTGATTAGTGAAAATGAGATTGATAAAGAGAGCTATAAACCTCTTCCTTTAGGGGTTGCAGGAGGTTTTTATCCGCTCTTTTACTGCTCTTAAGCAAAAAGAGGGCAATGATTGCATTTTCTGCTGATTTGACAATACACTTCTCGACCAACTTGCTCTTTTTTTATTAAATCAAGCTTGGCAAGCTGATTGATGTGAAAAGTAACGGTAGGCTGACGCAATGCCAAAAGGTTTACTAATTGAGAGACTGTTGCCGGTTTCTTCGTTTTCTTTAGATACTGAAAAAGTCTAAAACGAGAAGCAATCGAGACTACTTTCAAGCACTTCAGGCATTTTTGCTGCATAAATTAATATATAGATGATTATCTATATTATTATAGACCCCATGCTGAATCTGTCAAGAGAGCGGATTAAACATTGGAGTCTATTTGGTGCTTAGAATTTGTAATTGGGAATCTTACATAAACTACCCGATTAAAGTAGCCTTATCAGTAATCATTATTCTGCCCGGTTAAAGCTCCAAAACGCCAGCCCGAACATGATTAGGCCAAAAGCCACGATCAGCAGGGCGTCAAAGCGCAGGGAGTGAATAATAATGGTATTGCGGACTATTTCCGGCACGCCGTGAAAAACAATATTACGCAAACCGTCCACCGCGTAAGTTAAGGGATTAATGTTGGAAATTATCTTCATCCAAGTCGGTACATCCGTTATCGGAAAAAAAGCGCCGGATAAGAACATCATGGGGAAAAATAAGAATTGAAAAATAAATTGAAAACCTTCAGCGCTACGCATCCGGCTGGCAATCAACAAACCCATGGAAGTAACGGCAAAAGAAAGCAAGAGAGCTATAAACAGCAGTCCTGGGATCGCTCCCCAGTCAATTTTCAAACCAAAAATGGGAGAAAGCGCAATCAGCATAATTGCCTGAAAAAGGCCAATAAAAATACCGGAAAAAATCTTCCCAGCTACAATCGAGGCCCTTGATACCGGCGCCACTAAAATTTCTTTCAAAAATCCGAATTCACGATCAGTCACGATAGAAATAGAGGTGTTAAGCGCTACCCCTAAAGTAGTAGTAGCGATTATGCCGGGAAACATGAATTCCACAAAATCAAAACCTAATCCCTGACCCACGCCTAAGGCCGATTTTAAGCCCACACCGAATACGCCTAAGAAAAAAATTGGCTGGACCACCGAAGCGATGATTCTGGTCTTATCACGAAAAAAGTGCAGAATATCCCTTAGAAAAATATTTCGAAGGGAACGTAGTTCCAAAATAAAATCATACTTCATCTTTTAAACCCCCTTGCTCTTAAGAATCTTTTTGATCTTTCCGCGGCGCTGGGCGCTTCGTCTCGGATTTTTGATCCGGTCAGCTTCAAAAAAACATCATCCAGCGAAGGCTGTTTTAATTCAATGCTTTTAACTGTTTCCGGCAGCTCTCTGACCAAACGGGGTAATATCTGATTGCCGTCGCGGACAATAGCGACAATTTGATCATTTTCTATTCTCACATCCTTAGTGAAATGCTCGCTGATAAATTCTTGGGAACGGCCATTATGGTCAGTGGTTAGAGTAATAATATCTCCGCCGACCCGCTCTTTGAGCTTGTCTGGCGAATCCAAAGCAACAATTTTACCATGGTCAATTACGGCAATCCGGTCGCAGTATTCCGCTTCGTTCAGGTAATGAGTGGTTAAAAACAAAGTAATGCCCTGCTGCTTGGCAATTTTTAAAATATACTGCCAGATTGTCGCTCTGGTCTGCGGATCCAAACCAATGGTCGGCTCGTCCAAAAACAGCACTTTGGGATAGTGCAACATGCCGCGGACAATCTCCAACCGCCGTTTCATGCCGCCGGAAAAATCCCGTACTTTCTTTTTGGCTCGTTCGGCCAAGTCCACTAACTGCAGCAGTTCCAGGGAACGCTGTTTATAGGTACTGGACGGCACACCGTAAAATTCCGCGTGAAAACGTAAATTCTCATAGGCTGAAAGTTCCTCGTCTAAAGTAGATTCCTGAAAAACCAAGCCGATTGACTTTCGCACGGCAATCCGATCTTTGATTACGGAAAAGCCCGCAACTTTAGCCTCGCCTGAAGTAGGTTTTAAAAGAGTGGCCAGCATTTTAATGGTCGTGGTTTTGCCGGCGCCATTCGGGCCCAGAAAACCAAAAATCTCTCCTTGGGCCACATTGAAGGAAACATCCTGCACCGCCACGAGTTCTTTAAAACGGCGGGTTAAATTGTTAACCTCGATTATGTTCATGGGTAAAACTTAAATTATCCTTTGATTTCTTTTTTGAATTTCCTGATTTTCTCAGTCATGTGGCTTGACATCCGATCCAAAAAACTGTTTAGGTCTTTTGCCTTAATCAGGCCGATAATTTGATCGAATTTACAGAAAACCAACAACTTGTCGCCGGTTTTCAAATCCATTCTTTTTCTGATATTGGCCGGAATAACCACCTGGCCTCTTTCACCAATGGTGGTGGTGCCGCATAATTTGGAATCGCGTTCTTTTTTCATAAACCAATATATGAAATGTATGATTTATCCTATTTATTTATTAATACTAATCCTCTGCGTTTTTTCTGTCAAGTCAGAAAGGTTGAAGAAAAGTGCTGAAGGATTGCGATTGGAGTTGGTAGTTTCAAGCCCAGAATCTAAAGCCCCGCCTTAATTTACCAAACTAAAAAAGAGTTTAGCCCGGCTTATCTTTTTTGACTAAACTCTACTTTTTTAAAACTTCTTGGTAATAATCCACAATTTGCTTGGTTATATTCTTCCAGGAATATTTTTCGGCTTTTTTTCGGCCTGCTTCGCCCATTTTTTTGCGTTTCTTTTTATCGTCCATTAAACTGATTATCGCTTTAGCCAGCTGAACCACGTTTTTAGGTTCAACCAAAATTCCTTCTTTTGAGCTTAAGACCTGTTTATACCCTTCGTTGCTGGACGCTACCACCGGCTTTCCCGAAGCCATTGCTTCTAAGAGGACTATTCCGAAGCTTTCTCCGTGAGTAGCCGGTGAACAGTAAATATCCGCTGTAGCGTAATAATGAGGAATCTCCTCGGCGGAAACGTACCCTTCGAAAAACACTTTATCTTCTAAGTCTTTGAGCAGAAACATTTTGTAATATTCACTCAAAATTCCCTTGCCGACCACGATTAAACGGACCTTTGAGTCATGACCGTAGACAATAGAGAAAGCCTGCAGCAAATAGCGTAGGCCCTTGCGGGGATCAATTCTTCCCACAAAAAGAAGGTTAAAAATGTCATCGTCAAATTTTTTGATCGGAGCTAACCCAGGACGAAAACAATTAGTATCCACCCCATTCGGAATTATTCGGTAATCGGCGGGAAAGTACTGGTAAATAAAATCCCGGGCTGGTTCGGAAACACATATTTTTCCCGTCAATTTTTTGAAGTACGGCTTGAATGATTCATTGATAACATCATAGGCAAGATTGGCTTTCATATAAGTGTGGAAGGTTCCCACGATCGGCCCCTTAAATACCTTGACCGCCCAAAGCGGCAGAATGGGGTCAAGAGGACAATGCACATGCAATAAATCGAATTTTTCCGCCGAAAAAATTCGGCGCAGCTTTTCCGCCATTTTATAACCGACGGTTAAATTGGCAAATGTTCCGTTGGCCGGAATAGTAACATCCTGCCCCACTCGGAGCACCTTTAGACCGCGGTCATTATTTTCCCCGGTAAAATTAGCGGTAATTACGGTTGGTTCGCACCCCAGCTTAACCATTTCCTTGCAGGTATGCACAACGTGCTCCGCCACGCCGCTGTTCTGGGTAAAACTTTGGGTTACTATTCCTATTTTCATTTTATGTCTTTAGCTTCTCAGCCTTAGTTGTAAGTTGATTCGTAATATTGTTTAATTGCTATATTGTTATATTGTTTTTATGGCTATTTGAAAAATTAAGCAATTCAACAATATAGCAATATAACCATAATCCTTAATCTTTCAACTTTAATCAAAATCGCGCATTTTAACAAGCCCTAGGCAACACTTCTTTTCTGCCGCAAATAGATGCTCTGCAATATCCCAATGGCCATTAAATTTACCAGCAAGGAACTTCCCCCAGCGCTAATGAAAGGCAAAGGGAGCCCTGCCACCGGCGCCAATCCCAAATTCATGCCAATATTAATGAATACCTGAACAACAATCATTAGTAGGACGCCCCAGGTCAAGAAAATGCCGAAATCATCTTGGGATTTTCTCATTATCTTAACGATCCGCCAAAACAGCAGCCCGAACAAAGCAATGACGAAGAAGGATCCCACAAATCCCAGTGCTTCAGCAATTACGGAAAAAATAAAGTCCGTTTCCTTGGCAGGAAGAAAGTTCAGCCGGCTTTGGGGGCCCAAGGACAATCCCCTTCCCCAAAATTGGCCTGATCCAACCGCAATAATCGACTGGGTAATGTTATATCCTTGACCTAAAGGATCCCGATTAGGCTGCAGAAAGGTTATAATTCTGTCTCGCTGGTAGTCTTCCAAAAAAAAGAACCAGCTGATTAAAAAACTAAGAATCAAAAATGCCACGATTAAAATCATGTACGATTTTTTTACCTTGGTCAGCCAGATCATTCCCATCCACAAAACGACAAAGATAGCAGCTGATCCCAAATCCGGCTGAAGCAGCACCAGTCCTAAGGGAATTATGATAAAAAGAAAGCTGATCCAAAGATTTTTAAAATTGAAGCTGGCTGAAGATTTTGACGTCAAATATTTGCTTAAGAAAACGATCATTAAGATCTTGACTACTTCAACCGGCTGAAAAACCTGGCCGAAAATAGAATACCAGCCCCTGGTACCGCGGACAGTTATGCCAAAGATCAGTACGCCCGTTAATAATACCACTCCCAGCCAGTACAACAGATTGGCATAACTTCTTAAAATCCGGTAATCAATGAACCCGAGGAAAAAAACTAAAATAAGCCCCAATACCAGGGCGATTATTTGTTTAATTAGTAAGCCGTAATCGGGCGCATCGGCATTGACAGCAATGCTGTATATTGCCACTAAGCCGAAGATTACTAGAATCAAAACAATGCTCAGCAGAATCCAGTCGAACTTCTTAATTTGAGAAAAATATTTCTGAAAAATCATAACTAATCTGATAAGGGGGCTATTTCAGTGGGAGTCGATTTGAACAATGCGTCCGGATCGTGAACATTGACCACGGGTTGAATCAATATTTTAGAAACAACCGGATACGATTCTATCCAAGAAACCGCCAGATCTCTAGTTTCTAGGGCAAGAAATTTCTCAATCTTGACTTCGCCTAAGGCAATTGGATCGTTTCCTCTGAAAAGGAGCACTTGAAAGTTAACTTGCCAAAAATTATATACCGATTTGTTTTCTACCTCAGCCGTGACTCTGGTAGAGTAATTGGAAATTACTTTTCCCTTATCATCTAAAAGCGGTATTTGGCTAGATTCAATATTTCTAATGTCAAATTTTAAAGCGGGAGCTTCAGCGGGCCTTTCTATTCTTTGCCAGCCGACATGATCAATCAATAATTGAAGGTTGGGTTTAGCAGCAGTAGTTTCGACATTGTATTGAATAATGAAGCGCTGTTCCTGGGGTAACAAAAAGCTGTGCTGAATATCCTGGTCTTTGCCGCTAAAGTTAAAATGATAATCCAAAGAACCAATCGTCCATTTTTCATTTGGGTTTTTCAATTCGGCCAGCAGATGGTATTTATTGGCTTGGCCAAAAACGGGAATGTATTTGGTGCTTATTACCTGAAGATTCTTGGGAGCGTTGAGCAGCTGATAGTTCCTGAAATTAAGATGTGACGTTGCTATTTCACTGGGAATACTGACAAACCTGTTCCAGGTGAAAATAATAACGATAATATTAAAAAGAAGATATAAAAAAAGTAAGACGTCACCGACGGCGATCATCATTACCCACCATTTTTTCAGCTGATGCTTATGGGTAACCCACCAAATTCCTATTTTTAGTTGTTTGTCGCTTAATTCCGCCATAAGATTGAGCTTACCCTTTTAAAATAGCACAATCGGACAAAAAACTGAAGATTAGCGACATTTCCCCTTGTCTGGCAAATATGTTATACTAATGTTAATTATTTAATTAATTTTAAAACTATGTTCGATACCAGCAAAGATATCCTCTATCTAGTGATTTCCTTGTGTGTTTTACTGGTTACCGTATTTTTTGTCTGGATTATGTATTACCTGGCCATGATTCTTAAAGATGTCCGCAATATGATTACGGACGTCAAAAACAAAATTGAATCATTTGGCGAAATTCTCGATACCATTAAAGATAAGGTTGTTTCATCTGCTACTGTCTTGACCACACTAGGCAAGGGGTTAGCCGATTTAATTGGCATGTTTCGCGATCGCCGGGCCGCCAAATGGGATGAGGAACCCATTGAAGTAAAAGAAAAAAAGAAAAAACCTAGAAAATAGCCCAAAATAAAAATAGAAAACAACTTCTCAACTAAGGAGTTTTTTATTGCCTAAGGATTAAACAATTAAGGAATAAGAAACAGTAATTCGTAATTGGTAATCGGAAATTACTAATTACAAGTTACGAGTTACTAATTACTAGCTACCAATTACGAATTACGCGCTTTATGAACTTCGTCCATCTCCATATCCATAGTCATTACAGCTTACTAGACGGCCTTCCTAAAATTGATGACTTGGTAAAAAAGGCTAAGGAGCTTGATATGAAAGCGCTGGCTTTGACGGACCACGGGGTGCTTTACGGAGCAATTGAGTTCTATCAAAAAGCCAAAGCGGCGGAAATTAAACCGATTATCGGAGTGGAAATGTATTTAGCTCCAAACGGCCGATTGAACAAGCGCTCCCGGATAGACGAAAGACCTAATCACCTGGTACTGTTGGCAAAAAATATCACCGGTTATCAAAACCTGATTTATTTAACCTCCCAAGCACACTTGGAAGGATTTTATTATAAACCCCGAATAGACTTTGAACTGCTCGAAAACCACCATGATGGTTTAATTGCTCTAACGGCCTGCCTGCAGGGCGAAATTCCCAAAGCGATAAGAAACAATCAGCTAGATAAAGCGGAAAATTTAATTAAAAAATACAGGGATTTTTTCGGAGAGGATAATTTTTATCTCGAGCTGCAACATCATCCTAATTTAGAGCATCAGGAACGAGTCAACAACCAGCTTATTGAATTGAGTAAAAAGCTGGGCGTTCCCTTGGTCGCCACTAATGACGTTCATTACCTGAGTTCCAGCGATTCGGATCCGCAGGATGTTCTGCTTTGCATTCAGACAAAGAAAAAACAGTCTGATCCCGACCGAATATCTTATATTGGGGAAGATTATTCCCTCCGTTCTCCTAAAGAAATGGCCGATTTTTTCTCGGCTGTACCTGAAGCCATCAAAAATACCGAGAAAATTGCCGACCAGTGCAATTTGGAAATTGAATTCGGCAAAATCTTGCTGCCTCATTTTGAAACGCCGGCGGGCCGCTCTGCCGATGACTACTTAAGGGAACTTTGTTTTATCGGACTGAAAAAGCGCTTTAGCATTGAACTTGCTTCGGACTATTCTTTAGACCTGATTAAGGATGAGCGGACTAAAAAAATAATTGACCGATTGGAATATGAGTTGACGGTAATCGGGAAAACGGGATTCGCCTCTTACTTTCTCATTGTACAGGATTTTGTCAACTGGGCTAAAGAAAATGAAATAGTGGTCGGGCCGGGGCGCGGTTCCGCCGCCGGCAGCCTGGTTTCGTACGTTTTAAACATTACCAATATCGACCCCCTGCAATATGATTTGCTGTTCGAACGTTTTTTGAATCCCGAAAGAATCAGCATGCCTGATATTGATTTGGACTTTGCCGATTCCCGCCGCGACGAAGTAATCGAATATGTGGAAAACAGATACGGCAAGGATCACGTCGCCCAAATAATAACTTTCGGTACCATGGCCGCTCGGGCGGCGGTTCGGGATGTCGGCCGGGTGCAAGGGCTCCCTTACAGCTTCTGCGACCGGGTGGCCAAATTGATCCCGATGTTCATGAATTTGGAGGATGCTTTAAAGAAAATTCCGGAACTGAAGGAAATTTATCAATCGGATCCGGACGGAAAAAAGCTCTTGGATACCGCCAAGAAATTAGAAGGAGTCGCCCGGCATTCCTCTACCCATGCCTGCGGAGTGGTAATTACCCCCGAGCCCCTGGAAAAATACGTTCCGATTCAATACGCTTCTCAAGACGACAAAACAATCATTACCCAGTATTCCCTGCATCCCATTGAAGATTTAGGCCTTTTGAAAATGGATTTTTTAGGGCTCAAGAACCTGACGATTCTAGAAAATACCATTGCGATAATCAAGAAAACCACGGGCCAGGAAATTCAGATCGATAAAATTCCCTTGGATGACAAAAAAACATTCCGGCTTTTTCAGCAAGGTGAGACAATCGGCGTTTTTCAGCTGGAAAGTTCGGGGATGACCCGTTACCTGAAGGAATTGAAACCGACCGATTTAGAAGACATCATCGCCATGGTTTCCCTTTATCGGCCCGGCCCCATGGAACTGATTCCCGATTACATTGCCGGCAAACACGGTAAGAAAAAAATCACCTATCTGCATCCGAAGCTAGAGCCCATTTTGGAAAAAACTTACGGCATTGCTGTTTACCAGGAGCAAGTGCTGCAAATTGCCCGCGATTTGTGCGGTTTCACTTTAGGAGAAGCGGACGTTTTAAGAAAAGCGATTGGCAAGAAAATCAAAAAGCTTCTGCTGGAGCAAGAAGAAAAATTCGTGCAGGGAGCCATTAAAAACGGAATTAAAAAGGAAATTGCCACCAGGCTTTTTGATTTTATCGAACCATTTGCTCAGTACGGATTCAACCGCTCCCACGCCGCCTGCTATGCCCTAATCGCCTATCAGACCGCTTATCTCAAGGCGCACTGGCCGGCCCAGTTTCTTGCAGCGTTAATGACCTCGGACTACGGCAACACCGACCGCATTGCCATCGAGGTGGCCGAAGCGGAAAAAATGGGAATAAGCGTCCTGCCGCCCGACATCAATGAAAGCTACTCCACCTTTACGGTAGTGCGGGAAAGTCTGGAAAAGGGCGAACCCACCATCCGCTTTGGGCTAATGGCCATTAAGAATATCGGCGCCAACATTGTCCGCAAGATTATTGACGAGCGAAAAAAGGACGGCCCCTACCAGAATTTGGACGATTTTCTGAGAAGGGTGCAAACCAAGGATCTGAATAAAAAGTCCCTCGAAAGCCTAATCAAGTGCGGAGCAATGGATATTTTTGGCGA
The DNA here is from genome assembly GCA_002784945.1 of Candidatus Kerfeldbacteria bacterium CG_4_10_14_0_8_um_filter_42_10. Taxonomy (GTDB): domain Bacteria; phylum Patescibacteriota; class Patescibacteriia; order UM-FILTER-42-10; family UM-FILTER-42-10; genus UM-FILTER-42-10. Next base: position 16,201 of record PFMD01000077.1, on the reverse strand, counting down.
ACGCCAGACCCTCCTCGATAGTTTGGATGCTATTTTATCCTACGCCAAAAACAGCCAGCGAGAAACTTTGAACGGACAGACCAACCTGTTTGGCATCTTGCCGGTCACCAACAGCCCCAAGTTGAAATTGAAGGAATCTGAACCGGCGCCCAAAAAGCAGAAGCTCGCTTGGGAAAAATCACTTTTAGGAATGTACGTTTCAGAACATCCTCTGCAGGAATTCGCTCCTTATTTGGAAAAAATAACCATTCCAATAAGGGAAGCGGCCAATAAATCACGGGGCGGCCTCACTATTGGCGGAGTGGTAACCCAAATTCAAAGAATAATTACCAAAACTCAGGAGCCCATGCTGTTTGTCCGGTTTGAAGATCCCAGCGGGTCAATTGAAATACTGGTATTCCCGACCATCCTGAAAAAAAATCCGGAGGTTTGGCAAGAAGATAAAATCCTGCTGGTTTCCGGCCGGCCCAGCAGCAAAGAGGGGGTCTTTAAAATAATCTGCGAAAAGGCGCAAGAGTTGGACTTGGAAAAAATAAAGACTGCCAGTGAAAATGCTCCCAAAAAAATAAACTTGAAAATCGCTAAACTGGAAAAAAGTATTTTAGATAAATTAAAAACCATCTTTAAGGAACATCCCGGATCTTACCAGGTATGCCTGATCATCCAAAATCATAATCAAACCAAAAAAATTGCGACTCAGACCGGCATTGATTATAATCCCGCGGTAGTGGAACAAATAGAATCGGTACTCGGCAAAGATTCCCTTGAACGGATTTAATTCAGTTTCCCGATCGCCGAATATTTGCTAAAATGAGATTATCGAATAATTCAAGAGCCTCGAATTAAATTTACTATGCCCCAGCTAAAAAAAGCGAAAATAGAAAAATATTACTCCAAAGTGGCCACCGCTTTTTTAATTCTGGCGGCAGTAGCGGTGGTGGTTATTGTCTATTTTTCCCTTTCTAAAACGATTATTACCGTCACTCCCCAGCCCCAAGCGGTAAAAAGCACCGCCACTATTAATATTGTGCCGGCCGGAACCGATCCTTTGCCGGAAAACGGCCTGGAAGGAAGACTAGCGGAAAAAACGGTAAACGGCACAAAAACTTATAAAGATTTAGCCACGCTTAGAACCGCTGAAGCAAAAGCAACCGGCACCGTCACTATTTATAATAAAAACGCCAGCGCCCAGCCGTTGGTTGCCACCACTAGGTTGCTTTCGGACGGAGGAATTTTGTTTCGTACCAAAGAGACTATTACCGTTCCGGCCGGCGGCCAGGTAGACGTAGCGGTCGAAGCGGATGAAGAAGGAGAGAAGGGAAACATTGGTCCGGCTCATTTTACCGTAGTAGCGCTTTGGAAAGGCATGCAAGATAAGGTTTACGGAGAAAGCTCCCAAAGCATGACCAGCGGTATAAAAGACGTCATGGTCGCCACTTTAGAAAATATTAATGAAGCGAAAGAGCAACTTGCCGCCGAGTTAAAAGAACAAGCCATTCAGGAGCTTAGTCGCGAAATCGTTAAGGAAAACCCCAACGAAAAAATAATCCCTGACGCTGTAACTTATCAAATTATCAGCGAAGAGGCGGACGTAGAGCCAAATGCCGAAGTGGATCAATTCATTATAGCAAGCGAACTTAAGATCATCGCGGCGGTTTTTGATGAAAAAAAACTGTTTGATTTGATGAACCATAAACTGGCCGATTCCCTTGATTCTGATGAAGAACTCGCTTCCGCTAGTCAGGAATCTTTGCAGTACACCGTAAAACTGTATGACCTTAAAGCGCAAACCGCCCAACTGGAAATTACTATTTCGGGAAGTTCCCTGATAAAACTATCCAGCCCTATTTTTAACCGAGAAAACTTAACCAATAAGGATAAGCAGGATATTAGAACTTATTTCGACGACTTTTCAGAAATTCAGAATGTCGAGGTGAGATTTTCGCCATTTTGGGTTTTTCGCTCTCCCGCTCTTAAAGACCATATTGAAATCAAAATACAGCGGTAGCGGCGATTCATCCCGTTAGAAATGATACCTCTCCACTCTGTGGGTGCTTAGTCTTTATGGAGTATTTAGGCTGAATTTCTAACGGGATTCATGAATCGTTCTTCTGTCCAATAACCGGGTAGCAACGAATTTGATTTGACATTCCAAGCGTCCTGGGATATTATAAAAACGCTTTTAGACGATTGAGAAAGCAACCAACTTTCTTCCTGCTATTGCAGGATGAGTAAAACTCGCTAAGCCAAAAGCCAATTAAATAACGAGTGCCTATTTCTTTCTTAGTAAAAGAATGGGAATATGGGTGGAACCTCTCCCGTCTGACGGGAGACCCAAGCAATCAGAATGTTTGGGTTTTTTTATATGATAGCGTTTAATAACCATGGGACGCTTTCAATTTGAGAATATGTCAAAACCACGTTACCATTGCGTCGCCGACATTTTTCTGGAAAACGAGTACCATGAAGTGCTGATGATTAAACGGGCTTTGAGAAAAAATGTTTTGCCGGATTGTTATAACGGCATAGGCGGAAAAATTGAGCCAGGAGAAACTCCCCTGCAAGCCATTTTAAGAGAAACTAAGGAAGAATCCGGAGTTAATAGAGTTGAGAATCTTAAAATGAGAGCGGTCCTTTCGGTTAAAGACAAGTTTGGATTCTGGCAAATCTACATTTTTCAAGGGAAAATATTAAAAAAAGCCGCTAAAGTTCAAGAAATTTCCGAAGGCAAATTGGAATGGATAAAAAAGAGTCAATTAAACAAAATAAAACTGGTACCTGACGTAAAACAATGGATTGATAAAATGTATCAAAATCCTAATTCGTTGATTTTTGCTAATATTGAATATACTCCTACTTATAAGCTCAAAAAATGTAAAATGTATAATTTATAAATTATAAATTAACTATGAAACAATCGAACAATCGAACAATCGAAAGACCGAACAATGAAAAGTTGGAAAAAATCCGCCACTCGCTTTCTCACATAATGGCCCATGCTGTTGAAGACATCTATAAAGATGTTAAATTCGGCATTGGACCAACCATTGAAGACGGATTCTACTATGATTTTGAACTGCCCCGGCTACTGACTAACGAAGACTTGCCTAAAATTGAGAAAATGATGAAAAAACTGTTGGCTCAGAATATTGAATTTAAGAAATCGGAAGTAACTCCGGCCGAAGCAAACCAAAGAAGCATAAAGCAGCCTTATAAACTGGAGCTGATTAAAGAATTGGCTAAAGATGGTCAGACGATTTCTTATTACACCAGCGGCGGCTTCGACGATCTTTGCGCCGGGCCCCATGTCAACAATACTAGGGAGATACCTTCCGATGCCTTCAAACTGACTAGAATTGCCGGGGCCTATTGGCGGGGCGACGAAAAGAATCCCCAACTGCAAAGAATCTATGGCGTGGCTTTTGAAACAAAGCCCGAGCTGGAAAATCATTTAAAAATGCTGGAAGAGGCAAAAAACCGAGACCATCGCAAGCTGGGGCAAGAGTTAGAACTGTTCATGATTGATGAAGAGGTGGGCCCTGGGCTGGTCCTTTGGCTCCCTAAAGGGGCGATTTTGAGAAAGGAAATAGAAAATTTCGTGCTGGAGGAATATCAGAAAAAGGGCTACCAGCTGGTGCTTACTCCCCATATTGCTTCGCAAAAACTGTTCAGTAAATCAGGGCATCTGGGTTTTTATAAGGATGGCATGTATTCTCCCATGGATATTGAAGGCGAGCAATATTATGCCAAGCCGATGAATTGCCCGTTCCATATTAAAATTTATAAACATACCAACCATAGCTACCGGGAACTTCCTATTCGCTATACCGAATTGGGCACCGTTTACCGCTACGAGAAATCCGGCGTTCTGCACGGTTTATTGAGAGTGAGAGGATTCACTCAAGATGACGCCCACATCATTTGTACCGAGGAGCAATTGACCGACGAATTGGTAGGAGTGATCGATTTAACCAAATATATTCTGGAAACTTTCGGCTTTGCCAAGTTTAAAGTCGTTTTAAGCATTCGAGGAAAAGACAATAAAAAGAACTATTTAGGATCGGATCAAGAATGGAAACTGGCGGAAGAGGGATTAAAGAAAGCTTTGACAGTAGGAAAATGGGATTACGAAGTGGAAGAGGGTGAAGCGGTATTTTACGGACCAAAAATTGATATTAAAGTTCTGGATGTCATGGGCCGAGAATGGCAGATTTCCACCCTGCAGCTTGATTTCAATCAGCCCAAACGGTTTGACATGACTTATATTGATAATGAGGGCAACAAGAAAAGGCCGTTTATGCTCCATCGGGCCCTGCTGGGTTCTTTGGAAAGGTTTACCGGCGTTCTGATAGAACATTATGCCGGAGCATTTCCCACCTGGCTCTCCCCCATCCAGGTTTATATTATTCCGGTAGGAAAAGATCACTTTAAGTTTTCTGAAGAACTGGGAAAAACATTGAAAGAAGCGAACATTAGAGCGGAAGTGGATTTAAATCGAGAAACGGTCGGTTATAAAATTAGAAAGTCAGAAAAAATGAAAGTGCCTTATATGCTGGTGATCGGCGATAAAGAAATGAAGAGCAAATCATTAAATGTCAGAATCCGCGCACATAAAGAAGTTAAAAAAATGACTCAAAAGACGTTTGTGGATAGAATCAAAAAAGAAATAGTGAATAACAAATAGAGATGTTAAATTATGACAAAATTTTTAAAAAAGGACTAATTACGCTTGTGGCGGTGCTAATTGCCCTAATTCTGTTTGGAGTAGGTATTTATTTTTTTTCTGGATTCCCAAGAACAATGGTCAATACAAACAATATTAATTTCAGTAAGAATATCGGCGATTTATCCTGGCTTTCCACTAGCGGCAATAATATTGTCGACAAAAAAGGCGAAAAAGTGTTTTTAAAGGGCGTTAATTTCGGCAATTGGCTGTTGTGGGAAGGGTGCGCTTACGGCATATTGAATTGCGCCGGCTGGCCTGAAAAGAAATTACGCGCCGAAATGGAAAAACGGATGCCAGAAGAAAAAGTCGATAAGTTCTTTGACGACATCGTTAGCAATTACATTTTGCCGCAGGATTTTCAAAATGTGAAAAACAACGGCCTTAATTTCGTTCGTCTCGGCTTCCATTACCGTTATGTCAAGGAAAATGAGCTGACTGTTTTAGACGAAGCGGTGCAATGGGCAAAAGAAGCGGGCGTATACGTGATTTTGAATATGCATGCCGCACCCGGCGCTCAGGCACCGGCATATTTTGCTGACAGCGAAGGAGAAATCTTGCTTTGGAAAGAGGAAAGTTACCGGCAGGAATATTACCGTCTTTGGGAAATTCTCGCTGAACGGTATAGAGATGAGCCCGCTGTCGCTGGCTACGAAGTTCTGAATGAGCCGGATGCTGAGGATGGTAGCCAGGTGACTGCGTTGTATAACAATGTAATCAAAAAAATCAGGCAAATTGACAACAAACACATTATTTTTCTCGACGGCAACCATTACGCTGGGGATTTTTCAATTTTTCCGGAGCCGCTTGATCCAAACGCGGTGTATGTCTTTCACGATTATATTGAAACCTTAGACGGACTGAGGACAAATATTGGCCGACAAGGGTATTCGGCTTTCAGCCTGAAATATAACGTCCCATTAATGTGCAACGAATTCAGTATATGGCAACTGCCGCTGTTCGCTGATTTTTTCTTGCAAAATAACATTAATTACGCGCCTTGGTCATACAAGGGTTGGGACAATCCGCCGCCGTATGTCTTTTTTGACAAAAATAACGCCTGGCGACAATGGATTGAAGAGTTAAATAAAAATCATCCCACTGATTTTACCAAAACCACGCTTCATCAAATGGCTAATATTGTTAACGCCAGCAATTTATCGGACGCGGCCAAAGCAGATACATTATCTATAATCAACGGTTCAAGCGAATTAAGCACAAAGAAAGAAGATTTAGCAATTTTGCCTAAAAAATATCCGGGCGAAACGAATGAATTTTTAGCAATAAGACTGGAATTCAGCGAGATTGGTAAAAATGCCGAAACGGCCTGGTTGGACGGCTTTACGCAGTCTATTATGGCAATGCCGACAGAAGAATATAATTCTTTGATGTTGGCGCTTAGAACAAATTAAATGAAATTAATATCTTTATGCTAAAACCCAAAAAAAATCCTGGCCGGAAAAATTGTATGACAGCAAAGACCGGTCTAGGCAGTAAAACTAAATGGGTTGAGAATAGGGAATAAACTAACGTAGCCGAGAATACGTATTATCGGCTGCAAAAGAACAATGACTGACCAAAAATTTAAAAATTATCTGCTGACGGCTCAAAAAAATGAAATCACGGAACATTTCATTTATCTTAAGCTTGCCGAGACAATCAAAGATCCCCACAATCAGGAGGTCCTAAGAGCAATCGCCAATGATGAATTAAAACATTACCAATACTGGAAAGGACTAACCAAAATAACCGTAAAGCCCAGCCAATACAGGATTAAGAAATATTTTTTAATCGCCAAGGCACTGGGCCTGACTTTTGGAATTAAACTGATGGAAAACGGCGAAAAACAAGCCCAGGTTAATTACGAGCGGATTCTGCGATCGCTTCCCGATGCCCGATTCATTAAAGAGGACGAGGAAAAACACGAAAAGCATTTGATTAATCTGATTGACGAAGAAAAGCTAAAATACGTAGGGTCAATAGTTTTAGGGTTAAATGATGCTCTGGTGGAATTAACCGGCGCCTTAGCCGGATTAACCCTTGCTTTTCAAAACACCCGCATCATTGCCATGACAGGCTTAATTACCGGCATCGCCGCTTCGTTCTCAATGGCCGCTTCGGAGTATCTTTCTACCAAGTCTGAAGAAAGCAACAAGAATCCACTTAAATCATCGGTCTATACCGGCATTGCCTACATTTTTACCATTGCCTTACTAATTCTCCCTTATTTGATTTTTGGAAACGTTTTTGTTGCACTGGCACTGACTATTCTTTTTGCTATTCTAATCATACTCGTATTTACTTTTTACATTGCTACCGCCAAGGAATTTGATTTTAAAAAGCGCTTCCTAGAGATGGCGTTAATCAGCTTAGGAGTGGCGGCTTTAAGTTTCGGCATTGGCTTTTTAGTCAGCCGCATTTTTAATATTCAAGTTTAAATCGATGAAAATATCCATTTGCGGAAGTTTAGACTTTACCTATGAAATAAAAAAAATTGCCGATCAGTTAAAGAGCCGGGGATTAGAAGTCACTATACCTCTAAGCTCGGAAAAAATATTGAACGGAGAATTTTCTTTAGAGGAGATAAAAACGGAAAAGGAAAAAGGAGAATTCTCAAAAAGAGCGATAAAATACGATTCTATACGAGCTTATTGGAAAATAGTTAATGAAGCAGACGCTGTTTTGGTAACTAATTTCGATAAAAAGGGAATTAAAAACTATATCGGCGGCAATACCTTCTTAGAAATGGGTTTTGCTCACATTTTAAATAAAAAAATATATTTGCTCCATGAGATTCCTGACATGATTTATTCCGATGAATTAAAAACGATGCAGCCGATAATTCTTGACGGCGACTTAACGAAAATCGCTAGTTTAAATAATTAAATTATATGGCGTAAATATGATCCTAGCTATCTGCGGCAGCATGGTATTCACCAAAGAAATGTTGGCTGTACAAAATCAGTTGGAAAAACAAGGCCATCAGGTTTTTATTTCCGGATTCGCTAAAGGTTACCGGGGAAAATCGGCTGAAGAAATAGAAAAATTAACGATTCGCGACAAAAAAGAAAACGATGCCATTCTGGATCATTGGGAAAAAATTCAAAAGAGCGATGCTATTTTAGTACTTAACTATGACCGTAAAGGAATAAAAAATTACCTTGGCGGAAACACATTGATGGAATTAGGCTTTGCCTATGTATTGAACAAAAAGATATATTTATTAAACCCTGTTCCGGAAATTGAATACTACCAATCGGAAATAGAGGCAGTAAGGCCGATGATTATTAACGGAGATTTATCCAAAATAAGCTAGCGTTTTCAGCAATCCAACTATCATTATCAGGCGGAGATATTAAATGATTCGCCTGTATTTTTTGTCAGAGCATTGACAATCGTAAAATACCTGTTAAAATTGATTATTAAAACAAAAATATCGAAAGAAACAGGTCATTTCTCCCTAACCAGAGAGGGTGGTGATTATGCGCTCATTAGTAGAATGCATCACGGGGTTCATAGAAAGCCTTAAGGGTTTTCTGCCTCAAGAAAACGCGCCGGAACCAGGAACGGGGCTGGAAGTATTTCTTGATTTTTGCCAGTATCCCGTGGAAACAAATCTTTACATCAGGCTGATCGTGCCGGCCAACGCCAGCCAGCAAAAGTTCAGAACTGCTTTCCTGGAATTTGTGGGACAGCGTCTGAACGAGTTTGAACTTCCGAATAATCCTGAACTGGCTTTCACCGATCGAGAACGCGGAAAGGTTGCCTGCTCTTGGGAAGCATCGGTGAAAATCACTCTTCCGAAAGACATCAGCACTAATGCTTTCGGAAAGCGCGGAATAACCCGCTGCATTCACAGACAATCCATCACAGTATGACTTTGTGAATCAAGAATGCCCTTTTCATGCTCCATCCTGCGATGGAGCTTTTTCATTCCCACATCAAAATATGCTATTTTTATTTGGGCTGAATATATAAAAACCGTATTCATAAATTCACCTTTTATTGAATTAAAAACTTTTGGTGTGGGAATCTATTTGAAAAAATAATCAAAAATAGGTATCCTTGTAACAATCAAACAATAGAACAATGAAGCCATGAAACAATTTAACAATAAAGCAATAAAGCAATATTATACTCTGACTTTGGGCTGCCAGATGAATAAACTGGATGCGGAGAAAATAGATGCCTTACTACAAAAGATGAATTTTAAGCTTACTTCCAATGAGCGAGAGGCTGATTTGATTATTGTCTTGGCCTGCTCGGTCAGGCAATCCGCCATAGATCGGATTCATGGGAGAATTAAACGTTGGAAACAATTAAAAAAAGAAAAGCCATTAATTACTCTATTAACCGGCTGTGTTTTGCCGGCGGATCGGAAAGGATTGGGCAAACAGTTTGATATTCTACTGGATATGCAGGAACTTCGCACCTTACCCGAAAAATTGAGGCAAAAAATGAAGGATATTGAAGATATCTTTCTGGAAAGCGACTATTTTAAACTGCCCACCAAACATGAATCCGCTTTCCAGGCTTTCGTCCCTATCTCTAACGGCTGCAATAAATTCTGTACCTATTGTGCTGTTCCTTATACCCGAGGCCGCGAGATTTCGCGACCGGCCAGTCAAATAATCCAAGAGGTGGAGGAGCTTATTAAAAATGGATATAAAGAGATAACCTTATTGGGGCAAACGGTAAATTCTTACAAAAATCCGGAAAAGGAAGGAGTAAAAAATTTTGCAGATCTGCTAAAAAGATTAGCCGAGATCAAAGGCGACTTTTGGCTTCGTTTTCTCTCTTCCCATCCGCTTGATTTTTCTGACAAGCTGATCGCAGTGATTGCTCAAGAAAAAAAGATTTGTCCGCACCTTCATTTGCCGGTTCAATCCGGCAGCAACGCGGTCTTAAAAAGGATGCTAAGGAAATATACGCGGGAGGAATACCTAAAGCTGATTAAAAAAATTAAGCAGAGAATTCCTGGCGTGGCCATTACCACTGATATTATTGTCGGCTTTTGCGGAGAAACCGAAGCGGATTTTGGAAAGACGCTGGATTTATACCGCCAGGCAGAATTTGACCTGGCCTACCTCGCCCAATATTCTGTTCGGGCCGGCACCCAAGCCGCTAAAAGATTTAAGGATGACCTGCCGAAAGCGGAAAAACGCCGCCGGGAAAAAATATTAAACGATTTGGTGGCAAAGATTGCTCTCAAGAAAAATGAAGCGCTAGTTGGAAAGAAAGTATCCGTATTAATTGAAGCTAATAAAAAAAGTTTTTTACTGGGGAAAACGGACAGTTCTAAGGCAATCCGCCTTAATGGCGGATCAAAAGCGCTGGTGGGAGAATTTGTTTATCCCACCGTTACCAAAGCGCTGGCTTGGGGATTAGAAGGAGCACTAAAGAAAAAGCGATCGCTCAACTGATACAGTGATGATCGCTTAAATAGCAAGTGAGTAGAACTAAGAGAATAATTCTTCTAGTTCTTTGGGAATCTCCTTCCAATCAAACGGCTTAAACAAGCATTTGTCTGCTCCGGCGGCTATTGCCCGAATCCCTTCTTCCTGAGTTACCAAGCCGGTAATGCAGATGATCCGTGCCGGTTTGAAACCGTTCGCTTCTTCCTTTTTACGGATGAGCTTAATAAACTCAATTCCGTTTCCCCCGGGAAAATGTACGTCCATGAATATCAATTCAAAATTTCTCTCCTCAATGCATTCGAGGGTCGTGGATCCGTCTTTAGCGGTCCGGCAAAGAAATTTTCCTTTGCCGGCAAAGAATCCTTCCACGTACCGCTCCATCAGTGACCTGATCTCATCTTCGTCATCAACAACGAGAATAGCGGGCGCTGATTTCTTTTCATCCATGTCGGTTCTCCTTTGTTATTCCCCCATGAGTTTAAACATCTAAAGAGCTGTTAAAATTATAACCTTTAAGCACAAGAAGTCAAATATATCCTCATACCAAAACATAATTTTTTCACTTGGGCTGAATATAAAAATTAAATTGTCATATGTTCAATGACGTGGTTGTTAATATATTTTGGTGTGAGGATAAAAAGAAAAGGCGTCTGATTTCAGATTAAAACCAAACGCTTTAAAAACTAATGGGGAAGAAGGCGGCTCCTAACTGGTAAACTCCCTTGATAATGAGGAAGTTTCTGATAAAGGATGCGGCCAGGATCACCCAAAATCCCCTTTTTAATCTTAGTACTCTTGCTTGGATAATCCCTCCTTTTAGGAAACCAGGGAAAGGAATGCAGACAAAGAGGAAAACCGCTAGTTGGGGGTACTTATTGTTTCTCACCAATTTCCGAATCAGGATTTCCTGGATTCCCAACAGGCGGCTGCGCAACTGCTGGTAGAAGGAATTGTTAGCTGGCCTCGTGGCAACGGGCAACTTTTTTCTGATAAGCCAATACAGTGACTTTTTGCCGAAGCGAACCAGCGCTTTTATTAGGCGTGCTACGAAACTAACCTCTTCGGGAACAAAGTACAGAAAGATCGCTCCCAAGGTTGAACCGGTCATCAGAAGAACAACCGTTTCCTGGAAAGGAACACCCTGAGAGTAAAGGGTAAACGCAGTAATATGCTCCTGCCAAGCGGCCGCCCAGATGACGAGCAAGTATTTCCAGATAACCATGAGAGCCTCCCTTGCATGTTTTGGGGAAAGAACGGATAATTAGGTCAAATTAGCATTAAAATTATCAACCGTCAATTATGCAAAAAATAATTGTCATTCTGGGCCCTACCGCTTCTGGAAAAACGCATCTTGCTATCAATTTGGCGAAAAAGTTTGAGGGATACATTATCTCCGCTGATTCCCGCCAAATTTATCGTGGGATGGATATTGGAACGGATAAACTGCCGGAAAAAGAACGTCGGGGTGTAGAGCACCGGATGATTGATATTGTCGATCCCAATCAGGAATTCAGCTTAGCGCAATATCAAAAACGAGTATTTTCGATTATTAAACAAAGCGACAAACTTCCCTTTTTGGTGGGAGGAACCGGTTTGTACATCAAAGCAGTCGTGGATAACTTGGATATTCCCAAAAGCGGGCCGGACAAGGTACTAAGAAAAAAACTGGAAGAAAAATCGAATGAGGAATTACTTAAAGAATTGATCAAACTGGATGTGGCGGCCGCTCGGACCATTGACGAAAATAACCGCCGCCGCCTGATTAGAGCCATAGAGGTTTGTCGGACAACCGGCCATAAGTTTTCTAAACAGACGAGTAAGCAGAAACCGATTGTAAACGCGCTACAGATTGGAGTATCCGCCCCACGGGAAGAGCTCTATCAAAAAATAGACCGCCGGGTAGATGAAATGATTAAAGAGGGCTTGATAGAAGAAGCTAAAAAGCTAGGAGAACGCTATGGCTGGGATATCCCTTCCATGTCCGCTATCGGTTACAGACAACTGGGTTTATACTTTCAAAAAAGAATAACTCTAAAAGAAGCGGTGGAATTAATTAAAAAAGACACCCGCAACTACGCCAGGCGCCAGCTGACCTGGTTTAGAAAAGATGAAAGGATCCACTGGATTAAAAGCCAGCCAGAAGCGGAAAAGCTGATAAAAAATTTCATTAAAAAAATCCCTCGCGCTTGAATTGAATATGAGAGTTAAAAATACTGGGCTTTGTTCAAAAGCCCTGTCACTTGACCCCGTTAGAAGCCTTGTAGAATGGCAACATGAAATCCAAATGGCGGGCTAAACGAAACGGTGGGGCTTCTAACAGGATTGACCACAAGACCGCGATACCCTACAATAAATACGGATGATTATTACTGCAACTCCACGAGAGGGAATATTAGGATTAAAGTGACGGGGTAAAGTAAAATCGAACAATAATTTACTTCTATGTCTAGGGAATTAAAGGAAAAAACCAAAACCGGCACTCATCAGGATTTACTCATCGTGATGTACGTTTTATCCGCCATTGCGGCCGGTTTTGCCATTATCTACCTACTGCTTAATCCGGTTAAGTAAGTAGGTCAAGATATATCTCTTAACCTAACATTGATTCAATAAATACAGCATGATCGCCTTCTGAATATGGAGGCGATTTTCCGCTTGGTCAAAAATCAGGGAATTGGTATGGTCAATGGCATCGCGCGAAATCTCATAACCCACATGACAGGGCATGCAATGCATTATTTTGGCCTTAGAACCGTATTTATCGACCAAAGCGGCATTTAGCTGATACGGCTGGAATATTTTTATCCTGGCTTCATATTCTTTTTTGAATTCCGGCTTAACCTTTCCTTCTTCTCCGCCAGAGGCGGATCCGCCTTCGGCGGAAAAGAACTCCATATCCATCCATGTGTCAGTATGAACGAAGTCAGCGTCAGTCATGGCAACGGCCAAATCTAAGGTCTTCTGGACATGGCCGGTCGCTTCGGCCATGGCATTTAATTCTTCATCCACGCTTATTTCGTGCGCCTTAGGCGTTACTAAATAAACATCAATCCCGAGCTTGGCGCAGGCCAGCTTAAGAGTATTACTGACATTGTTTTCTATTCCCAGCCAAACCACTTTTTTGATTTTATCGAGTCCGCCGGCATTTTCGGCCATAGTCAAAATATCGCCCAACGCTTGGCAAGGATGGTATTTTTCAGAACAGGCGTCAATGACCGGTATCTGGTTGAAGGAAGCGGCCACTTCTACGTCCGCGAATTTTTTGGCCCGGAACATTAAGATATCTCCGAAACGCATCACCGCCTTAATTTCATCTTTGTAATCGGTTAAGGAAAATTGGCTGGTGCGGCTATCCAGAAAAATAGCGTGGCCGCCTAATTGGGTCATTCCGGCTTCAAAACTCAATCGAGTTCTCGTGGAGGTCTTTTGAAAAAGCATGATTAAGGTTTTGTTCTTTAAAATATCGGCGTATTTTTCAGGATTAGTTTTGATTTCAACTGCCTTATTGATAATCTTTTCGATTTCTTCTTTAGTATAGTCTTTGAGAGTTAGTAGATGTTTCATATTTTGTATAAATTATTTCATGGTCTATCGTAAGCGAAATGCCGGCATTTCGCTTACGGCTATTTTAATCTTTCTTTATACGCTTTCCATCCCGCCTCGCGATATTCCTTGGCGGCCTCGGCCGGATTAGCTTCACCGTAAATTCCTCGACCTACGATAATGATGTCTGACCCCGCTTTTATAACATCGGCGGGAGTAGTGTACTGTTGTTTAAGAGCATCGCCGCCTCCTCCCAGCTTTACCCCGGGAGTCATAATAATGAATTTGGGATCGGCCAAATCGGATAGTTTTTTCAGTTCTTCCACCTGCCCGCCATTACCAATGAATCCGACTACGAAATCAGAATACTCTTCCGCCATTTTGATCGCTGCTTTGGTATAGTCATCAGTAGCCAAGTTTCCTTTAGAACTCATTTGCGCCAGCAAGATCAGTCCCCTTGCCAATCCTTTCTCTTTAGCTACTTCTTGGAGCCCTTCGATAATCCCTGGGCCCGGAACAATGTGCGCATTAGTCAAATCAGACCATTCCACAATTTTATAAACTCCCTTCTCGTACTGCATTTTTACGGTGTTGCCGATATCGGCGAATTTACGATCCTCAAAAATAAAAAACTGATGCTTTTGGGAAAGACTTTTTAACTGCTCGATTATGGATGGTTTAAACTCCTCAATAATATCGATATGGGTCTTTAAGACGCAGATTTCCGGCCCTACCTTATCGGCCAACTCCAGCACCAATTCCGCTTCCGGCTCGTCCACGGCCAAACAGAGATTAGTTTCTTTTTCCCCGATTAATTTCAGCAAGCGGGAAGAAACCGGATTCTTAACTAAATCTGCTCTCGCTTGATAAGTAAGTTTTATTCTTTGTTCTAAATTGCTCATAAGATTTAAATAAGTGATTATTTGTTAGATTATTTTTAGTATCAATTAATCATTTTTCTGGTCAAAGGTTAAATAATGGAGTGCCTGCGGGGTTAAATTAGGATGGTACAATTTATAATAATCCTGATCAGACATACCTTTAACATCTTTTGCTTGATAACCAAGCTTTTGGGCAATTTCGTAAACCTGTTCTTCGTTTTTTGCCTCAATTTCAGCCCAAGCTGGGCTAAGCGGGCCTTCATTCAATTCAACCAAACAGTCATCTAATTGAAAAGAGGTACGATATTTTTCTATATTCAGGTATTGCTGATAACCTATTTTTTTCAGCAGCTGAAGAATAGGGTTACTTTTCAATATTCTAACCTGTAGTTCTATTCGGTTATCAATTTGTTTTGTTTTATCCCGCTTTTCTTTGACGCTAAAAACGAGCTGGTCATTTTCTTCCCGAATTCGGACCGAGCGTATTAGAATGTCTGGCCCCGCTTTAAGATTCATTCTTTGAGCGTTTGAATCTTCAAAAACAATTTTTATTCCAAGCATCTGGAGCATTTCTTTAAACCGGTCAATATCGCCGATACCCGTCGAATCAAACGATAAATCAACTATGTGTTCTAATTCCTTTTCGAATTTAAAGCCGATATCTCTCAGTAAACGTCTTTCTGTAATTAAAACTCCGCCTTGCTCCTGAAGTCTTTTCAAAAAGGACTTTGGATCGCCGAGGTTGATAATTTTTGCCTCTATTTCTCTGGGTTGTTTTTGCTCTGGGCTTTTTTGTTTTTTAGGAAGTCCCATACTATTAACAGAATGGCTAAATTAGAAATTATGTACTTTTAATGGATTTCCTGTTCATTAAAATAGTTTTCCATCATTTTTTAACTTGATTAATTTCTTAATTGATTGCTTAGTAGGCGCAATTACTTTCATTTTTAAAGCTTTTTCGGGATAAGCCCAAACATAGCCGTACGCTTCTCTTTGGTCCAGCTTTACTTTATTGGATAATGCCCGGCAATACATTCTAAAACTAATGAAGTGGCCGCTTGCTTTATATTCCTTAGAATCGATTAACTCCTTAATATCAAAAAGCTTCGGCTTAGATACTAACAAACCAGTTTCTTCTAATGATTCTCGTTTAAGCGCTTGCTCGATTGTCTCGCCAATTTCAATGTGACCGCCTGGTCCGCCGTATTTATCTTTATATTTTTTGGACTTAATCAATAGAAGTTTCCCCTGTTTATTAAAGATATAGGCACCGACCACCGGAATGGGATATTGCTTGTTTTTATGATACGCCATACTTTTTTAAATAATCTTCCATGCGGATTTTTGTTTTATCATCCAGATACACCCTTCCTTCGATTTCTTTGCTGTAAAGATAGTCGATCACCTCTTTTACCGTGACAATCGCTTTGACTGGAATGCTGAATTTTTGCTCAAATTCCTCGATGGCGTTGTTTCCTTCGGCATCCTTTTCTTGGCGGTTGAAAGCAATCAGCAGGCAGCTGAAAATTACGTTGGGAAACTGCGCTTTTATTTTTTCAATCGCCTCTTCTTTAGTTTTGCCGGTAGTCATGACATCGTCTACTAGCAGCACTTTTTCCCTTTCTTTCGGTTCATAA
>PFMD01000076.1:266-8048 GCA_002784945.1 Candidatus Kerfeldbacteria bacterium CG_4_10_14_0_8_um_filter_42_10 | reverse complement strand
CTCTAAACAAACCGCAGAAATGCAGGGTTTTAATCCAAGTGAAATAGTTTCATCTTTGCTTAAGTATCTTACAAGCAAAGAGGAGGAGGTGCTGAGACGCCGTTTCGGACTGGATGGAAAAGATAAAGATACGCTGGAATCAATCGGAAAGTTGTATCAGGTAACAAGAGAGCGGATCCGTCAAATCGAGAGCACGGCGATAAAAAAGATAAAAGGCCTCAGCGAATTCAAAAAAATGGAAAGTCAGCTAGAATATACCATTGCGAATGTCATCAAAAAAAACGGGAACATTATGGAGGAAGAAGCTTTGCTGAATGAACTGCTGAGTTTTTCTTCAAACAATCCGCTCAATCACAACTGCACCATATTTATTCTAGAGGAGTTGCTATCGAAAAAATTTATAAGAGTAAGCCCAAGCGCTTCCTTAAAAAAGTCCTGGAGCATTCTTCATGTCGACCTGGATTTTGTTAAGGAAACAATCAATAAGATAGTAGAAGTGATCAAAGAAGACAACAAGCCGATTCCAACCGGCAAGCTTCTGGAAAAATTCAATTTAAATCACTTCTACCAAGAAAACAAAGATCGGCTGACAGATGAAGCGATTATTTCCTATATCACGATCAGCGCTAGAATCGATAAAAATCCTTTTGAGGAATACGGCTTGTCCGAATGGGGCTCGATTAATCCCAAAAGAATGAGAGATAAAATTTACCTTATTTTAAAAAAAGAAAGAAAGCCCCTGCACTTTATCAAAATAACGGAGTTGATCAATAAGGTTAAATTCGACCATCGCAAGGCCTACGCTCCGACAGTGCACAATGAACTTATTTTAAATAAAGATTTCGTGTTAGTGGGAAGGGGAATTTACGCCCTTCAAGAATGGGGCTATAAGCCCGGAGTTGTTGCTGACGTTCTGGTTGAAATATTAAAGAAAGCGGGCAATCCGCTCACCAGGGAGGAACTGGTGAACAAGGTGTTAGAGCAAAGAGTGGTGCGGAAAAATACCATTCATCTTGCCTTGACTGATAAGTCAAAATTCAAAAAGCTGGAAGATAAAAGGTATACGCTAGTTGATAATCACGTTGCTTAAGTGCTTTCATAATAATATAGTGTAACAAAAAATATGGCTATTGATTTTACAGCGCTGACTTCTTTAGGCATCACGAATCCACTGTTTATTACTTGGTGGATTTTTATTAATGGAGGCTGGGTGGTATTTGTCGTACTTTTTATCGCGGGATTATTCATTATGAGATTAGAGAATGCCCGAATGCGCTATCGCCGGTCGATAAAATATATCCTTTTGGCAATTGATATTCCCAAGGAGAATGAACAGAGTCTAAAGGCGGTCGAACAGATCTTTGCCCAATTAGCGGCTATTGAGTCGAAGGGAACCCTTTACGAGCGATTATGGGAAGGTAGAGTTCAGCTTTCCTTTTCTTTGGAATTAGTCAGCATCGAAGGCTACATTCAATTTATTATTAGAACTCCCGAAGAGCATCGCGACTTGGTTGAAGCGGCCGTCTATGCCCAGTATCCCGATGCCGAAATAACCGAAGTCGATGACTATACCAAGGCGATTCCGGAAATTTTCCCCAGTAAGGAATATGATTTATGGGGGACCGAGCTCAAGCTGACTAAGGAGCAAATTTATCCAATCAGAACCTATATGAACTTTGAGCATACTTTGACTCAAACATTTGCCGATCCCATGGCTTCGATCCTAGAGGCGCTTTCCCGGTTGCAGGATGGTGAGCAGGTCTGGGTCCAATTGGTGATTACTCCCGTTGACTCCAGTTGGGTTAGAGCGGGCGAATACCGGGTAAAAAAGCTGATCAGTGAAAAGATAGACAAAAGGAAAAACGTTCTGGCGCCCGTTACCGACATAGTAAGAGGATTCGGCGATGAAGCGTTAAACCAAATTGCCGGCGGAGCGATTTCCGGCACGGAAGCATCTAAAAAGGATGAGGCTCCGAGCAAAATCCAGTTTCTTTCTCCGGGCGCTAAAAATGTTGTAGAGGCGATTCAGGACAAAATTTCCAAAATCGGTTTTAAAACAAAAATAAGAATTATCTACGTAGCAAGGAAAGAAAATTTTAATAAGAATAGGGGAGTCAATCCGATTATGGGCGCGATGCTTCAGTATAACACCCATAATCTTAATGCCTTTAAAGCCCATAAAAGAACCAGAACCAAAACTAATTACCTTAGAGCCAGGCAGAGATTAGCAATTAAGCAGAAAAAAATATTACGGGCCTTTAAGAAACGAGCGAATTATTTAGGAATTGGATACGGCTTTGTTTTGAATATTGAAGAACTGGCCAGCATCTATCACTTCCCGATTATGGAAATAACAGCGCCGTTGGTACAAAAGACGGAAATAAAAAAAGGAGGCCCCCCTTCTACTTTGCCGAGAGAATCTTTAGTGACGCCGCCAGCGCTTAAGATAAAGCAAACGGCGGAAAAACCGGCGGTTTTCCACAACGCCGCGATACCCGAGAACTTACCAGTTGAAACCGAAAAAAACCAAAATGAATAACCCCGCCACAACCATAGACCAAGTAACTTACTTTGCGGAAACGAATTTCCGTAATCGCAGGGTTAAGTTTGGAATACGCGACGACGATCGCCGGCGGCACATGTATTTAATCGGAAAAACCGGCATGGGAAAATCGGTTTGCCTGGAGAACATGATTATTTCTGATATAGTTGCCGGTAACGGGGTGGCCGTGGTTGATCCTCATGGCGACACAGTGGAAAAAGTGGTAAAGCATGTTCCGGCCAATAGGATTAACGACGTAATTTATTTTAATCCGTCCGACACCGAGTATCCGATCGCTTTTAATATTCTGGAAGAAGTAAATCCCCAATACAAAAATTTAGTGGCGCAGGGCCTAACCGGTGTGTTTAAAAAGATTTGGGCGGATTCCTGGGGACCGCGGTTGGAATATATTTTAATGAACACCATTTTGGCGTTATTGGAATATCCTGGCAGCACCCTGCTTGGCATTACCAGAATGCTGGTGGATAAGAATTACCGCCGGAAGGTTGTTACTAAGCTGACCGATCCGATTGTCAAGGCTTTTTGGCTGGATGAATATGCTAATTACAACGAACGTTTTAGAACGGAAGCGATTTCTCCTATTCAAAACAAGGTTGGTCAGTTTTTGTCCAGCTCGATAATTAGAAATATCGTTGGCCAGCCCAAAAGCACCATTGATATGAGAAAGATTATGGATGAGAAGAAAATTCTTTTGCTTAACCTGTCCAAAGGAAGGATTGGAGAAGAAAACTCCGCCCTTTTAGGAGCGATGATGATTACTAAGATTCAGCTGGCGGCGATGAGCAGAGTTGATATTCCCGAGGAGGAACGAAAGGATTTTTACCTTTACGTTGATGAGTTTCAAAATTTTTCCACTGAAAGTTTCGCCAATATTTTATCAGAAGCGAGAAAATATAGACTGAATTTAATCGTAGCGCATCAGTATATTGAACAATTAGGCGACGAGGTCAAAGCGGCGGTGTTTGGGAACGTTGGGACGATTGTTTGCTTTCGGGTAGGAGCGGAAGATGCGGAGTTCTTGGAAAAGGAATTTATGCCCTATTTCGATCAAAACGACTTGGTTAATCTTCCTAAGTACAATGTTTACCTTAAGCTGATGATTGACGGGGTATCCTCTAATCCGTTTAGCGCAACGACCTTGCCGCCCGCTGTTGGCGAAACCGGAAATTACGAAAAAATTGTTAATGTTTCCCGAGAGCGCTATGCTAACACCAAAGAAAGCGTGGAAGAAAAAATTATTCGCTGGAGCGGAGTAGAGGAGATGTACCGCGCCACTGCCGAAGAAGACGCTCGCTACGAAAACGGCGAACAGCGAGCTAGACCGAAAACCCAGGTGCGGCCAGAATACAAAAAACCGGAGGTAGCGGCCAGCAAACCGCCGGCAGCAAAATCGGTCGTGAGAATAGTAAAGGATAATAATGATAATTCGGTAAAACCGGCGCCGGAATCCCCGCCACCCGCCATTTCTTTGCAAGAAGCGCTTAAAAATGAGCCGGTATCATTCGGCAAGTCATTTAGCCGAAAAGTACCGCCGGATCCTCGAGAAAATGGCAATCATGACAACCATACTCATAAAAACCGCGACCATCGCGAAAATTCAGCCAATAAGCACATTATTCGGCCCGGACAGGTAATTAAGATTTAACTGGATGGATCCAATAAAACATAGTTGGGGAGTTTTTATGTTTTGGGCAAATTCCGTTACAAGATATTGAATATATGCTCCATTAGTAATGAAACCACCGGGTATTCAAGTAACAGGGCAAATCTTATATAATAAGAAAGCGTTGAATAATCATGAGCCGTTCCGGCTTTAAAGAATCCTCACTTGATAAAGAATATGAGTTTAAAGCGAAAAACCGTGTTTGTAGCGATGAGCGGGGGAGTGGATTCCTCGGTGGCCGCCGCCTTGCTTAAAGCGCAAGGATACCGGGTGATTGGAATATTCATGAAAAACTGGACGGAGAATTTTAATTTTGGAAAAAACAATTCCTTTTTTAACGCCACGCTTTGTCCCTGGGCAGAAGATCAAGAGGATATGCGTAAAGTCTGCACTCAGCTTGATATTCCGTTTTACACCTTTGATTTTGAAGAGGAATACAAAAATAGAGTGATAAACTATTTTTTTGAGGGCTACCAAAAGGGGATCACTCCCAATCCAGATATAATGTGCAATAAGGAGATAAAGTTCAAATTATTTTTGGAAAAATCGATCAGGCTAGGCGCCGATCTCATTGCTACCGGCCATTATGCCCGCGTTAAAACAACTGGCCAGGAAAAAAGCCGTGTTTATCACTTGCTGAAAGGAAAAGATCCCAATAAAGATCAATCCTATTTTCTTTATACTTTGAATCAGGAAAAATTGAAAAAAGTTCTGTTTCCCATAGGGGATTATGATAAACAAAAAATCAGAAAAATCGCCCGAAAATTGAATTTAGCCACTCATGACAAAAAAGACAGTCAGGGCATCTGTTTTATCGGTGAAGTTGATCTGGAAAAATTCCTAAAAACCAGAATAAAGCGCAAAGTCGGAAAAGTAATTACCACCGCCGGAGAAATAGTCGGCAAACACGAAGGAATTTCTTTTTATACCATCGGCCAGCGGAGAGGCCTTAAAATAGGTGGCGGAATACCTTATTATGTCGCGGCAAAAGATCTTAAAAGCAATACCTTGATTGTGGCTAAAGGAAACCAAGATCTTAAACTCTATAACGATCAATTAATCGCCACAAATTTAAGCTGGGTTGCAAAAGAACCCAAGTATCCTTTTAATTGCCTGGCTAAGATTCGTTATCGCCAGAATGACCAAAAAGCAACGGTTAGTTGTTTAAGCAAAGACAGCGTGGGCGTAAAATTCAACAGTCCCCAAAGAGCAATCACTCCCGGACAATCCGTTGTTTTTTATCATAACGATAGCGTAATTGGAGGAGGAATAATTCAGTAAAATGGTTTCCAAATTAATCGCAATTTTTAATAATACCAAATATCAGCGCATTCTTTATTTTGCGGCGATGATCCTTGCTTTTAGCGTTATCTTTGTCATCTGCGTTTTTCCGATTGAGGATGTGGATACCTGGATGCATCTGAAATACGGCGAGCATATCGTTGAGACGAAATCGCTTCCGCAATATGATTTTTTTTCTTATACCGTTACCGGGACCAGGGATGCCGACCATGAATGGCTGGCTCAGGTGGCTCTTTATTTAGTTTATCGCTTTTTCGGCTTTGACGGATTGGTTTTGTTCAAAACGATAATTATTCTGATTACCTTCTGGATACTGTTGCGAACAGTAAACAAGCTTTGGGGACGTTCCTTCAGTTCATTGTTGCTGCTGGTGGGAATGGCCATGACCGGCGCTTTTAGATTTGTGGAAAGGCCGGAGCTGTTCACTTTTTTGCTGCTGAGCCTCCTTATTTACATTCTTTTTACCTATCAACGGTCGCAAAGAAGTTGGATCATCTTTTTTATCCCGTTAATTTTTTTAATATGGGTGAATGTTCACGGCGGGTTCATTATTGGATGGGGATTACTGGGATTATATTCTTTTTTGCAAATCGCTTTTTATTTGCTTAAGCGTAAAATAAGCTGGTTTAGCCAGTTCGCTTTGGATGCGAAAAAACTTAAGTTATTAATCCCAGCGGCGCTTTTATCAATCCTAATTTGTTTTGTTAACCCCTATGGCGCCGAGATGATCTCTTTGCCTTTTAAAGGAATTTTCGGCCTTTCTAATTTTTTTGCGGAAATTAACGAATGGAAATCTCCCTTCGATCCAATGCATCTTCCCAGGGAATACGTTACCTTGTTTTTGAGTTCGGCCGCGGCGCTGTTTGTTTTGTTTCTTTTGAATTTCAGGAAATTCAATCCGCTTTATTTTCTTGTTTTCTTATTTTTTGCTTATTCCAATTTTAAAGGAATGCGCAATATTGTTTTATATGCGTTGGGAATTTATGTTCCTTTCGTTTATAGCTTGAAGGAGTTTATCGCTTCTTTTAAAGCTACTGCTATTCAACGAAAAATTTTCATGCCCTTAATGCGGATTGGTTTGATTCTGTTTTTCTTTTTGCTTTTTCTGCAATTTTTATTCCGAGGAAACCCCCTGGGACTCAACTACCACTATTTTTATTTAGGCGCGGCGCTTGATAATTTTCCCGAGACCGCGGCCGAATTTGTCGATAATGCTAAAATCGAGGGGAATATGATGAATCAATACGGGCTGGGGAGTTTTCTTATTTGGAAATGGTATCCCGAAAGAAAAGTTTTTCTGGACGGGCGTTCTGGATTATACGGCGAAGATTTTTTCTTTAGATACAAAAGCTTCGGGTACGATAAAGAGGAATTAGCGAAAGCTACGGAGGAATATGATTTCAACTTCATATTGGTCCAGCATAGCGATTTTCTTTATGCCAATCCCGACTGGAAGCTGATATATTATGATAATCTATTTGATGTATATATCAGAAACATTGAACGCAATAAGGATATTATCGCCAATTATGGCTATGAGTATTTAGATCCTAATAAGTCGTTGAATGATATTTTTGACCGGCTTACCGATGAAAATGCCGGCCAGTTTAAGAACGAGATTTTGAAAAGCATCGCTCAAAATTCTAAAAACATTGTTGGCTACATTTATTTAGCGGAGTTTTATAATCGAACTGGCGATTCGGCCAAGGCATTAGAAACGCTTGTCGCCGCAGAACAAATCAGCCCCAAACTTCCTCAGGTTCAACTGGCCTTGGGAAATTACTATGCCCTTCAAAGTAATTATGAGCGGGCAACCCGCTATTATAAAAAAGCGCTTTCCCTGGATTCCAGCGCCGCGGAAGCGCATCATAACTTAGGCAACGTCTACGCTAAAACAGGAAAATACCAGTCCGCGGCCAAAGAATATCAAAAAGCGCTTTATTTTGATAATGGCTATTCCCTGGCTTATTTGGGATTAGGAATCGTTTATTCGGATTATCTTAACGATCCGGCAAAAGCGGTTTTTGCCTTTAAAAAGTATCTGGAGCTGGAGCCAGAATCAGCGCAAAAAAGCAATATCGAAGCGAAAATGGAAGAATTATTAAAGCTAATGTAATACTTGCTGACCGAATCCAGATAAGATACAATCTTATTGTATGAAACCAATCGAACTAAGAAAACATTATCTTGATTTTTTCAAGAGCAAGCAGCACGTCGTGATTTCTTCCTCTTCTTTAATTCCCGAGAATGATTC
>PFMD01000076.1:0-175 GCA_002784945.1 Candidatus Kerfeldbacteria bacterium CG_4_10_14_0_8_um_filter_42_10 | reverse complement strand
CAGCCCAGCATCCGTCTTGGGGATATTGAACTTGTGGGCGATACCAGCCATACCACTTTTTTTGAAATGCTGGGCAACTGGTCTTTAGGCGACTATTTTAAGAAAGAACAGCTCGGATACTTTTTTGAATTTTTAACTAAAGAACTTGGTCTTAAAAAGGAAAAACTTTTTGTAA
>PFMD01000014.1 GCA_002784945.1 Candidatus Kerfeldbacteria bacterium CG_4_10_14_0_8_um_filter_42_10 | reverse complement strand
TACACCCGAGGTGAGCGAAGCAATATGGGCTTTTTTCTGACACCCACCAATTATCATTATTTAATAGTTTATACTAATTTATCACTATTATCGTTGATTTACAACCTTTCCATTTAGTGGCAGAAAAAGCCGCCTACGCGCTGTTGTACGATGTTTTACGATAACAAATACCTTATTTATTGCCTTTTTGGGATTTTTTACGATTTGGCTTGACAAGATAAGGATTATATGATAAACTATTATGAAATGAAAATTTACAATCTATAGTAATTTCCTGAAAGGACAAAAGATGGGAAGATTGACATTGTTGGTCCAAAGCGAAACCACGCATGATCCCACCATAGCCGTGTCTTGGTGCATGGATCGTGAATTGGTCAAGCAGTTGGCCGACCTCAAGGCGGTTGATGCGCAGATTCTGCTCGTCACTTATGATCCCAAAACCCACTTTGAGCACCGCTATTTGAGGCCGCTCTCCGAGGGCATGGAGCATGTGCAATTCCACAACAGCGGCAAACAGAAGATTTTTGCCGCCATCGTTTGGGACGAGAAAGGACCCAAGAAACTGCGGCAGACCTATTTGACAAGGAACAACTACAAGTACTCGACTGATGTCGTGGATCACAGCACCAACGAGCTATATGAAGTGAATAGCGAGACGACGCTTTGCGATCTGGAATGCCAGACCGAAATAGCTGTCAATGTGGAAAAGGCACTGTTTGCCAAAAAACCATTTGACTGGGGCTGGGTGATGATGTTCCGAAAAGATGACAAGGTGATCATTGATCAGTGCCAGTATCGGAAATATCGGCTCATCGCCTATCCTCTGAATCCGCTAGCAATTCTCGGATGTGTGATTGTCGCAATCATCGCTGCGGCTGTGTATGTCGTCGGTACCTTGGCCGCAGGGATTACCGCTACAGTGCTTTTCCTGTTTGGTATGAAAGTGTGCTGGAGAGCGGTGTATGGCTGGTCCTCGAATGAATTTGACTGGCCGTATAAAACTGGCAAGTACAACACATTAGAATGGAAGGATATTTGGAATGAAGCCGATGGTACGTATTTTACCAAAGACGTTTCCTGGATTTTCCGACCTGGAATTTTGGTTGTGCTTGCCTACCTCGTAATGCTTGTAGCTAATACACCTGTCCTGCAGTTAATCTTGGCCTCTCTTGTCGGGTTAATCGTTGCAGGACTCATTGTTTATGGTACCAATAAGGTTGCCAAGAAAACCGCCTACAGTGCACGTGTCTCCAGAATCGAAACAAACCTTCAACCGTTGCTTTGTGAAAATCTCATAAGCGGTGCTGATGACATTTCGACGAAAGGTAACCGCTCCGCACACTTAATGTTCACTGGTGTGAAGGCTAAAGTTTGTCGGCCCTTCGCTCGTGGTTAAGTGAACACTTTCAAGGTGAACCCACATGGCTGGCGCTGCTCTAAAAAGCGCGCCAGTCATTTTTATTTTCTAAAAAAATCCCAAAAAGGCAAAATCAAATAAATAGTTATTTGTTGAGTAAAATTTCGTACAATGTTCGCGTGTATGAGAAGTTGCGTAGCAATTTGGGCGGAGTCTTTTGTAAAAAGCCGTAGCCTCATACACGCTGTTGTACGATGTAATAAAAAGTTTTTAATTTTGCGGTAGCAAAATATCGCCAAATTAATTTTTAATTTTTACTTGCTTTAGATACTGTTGTGCCTCTTTATAAAGACGGATTGGGAGTGCTGCCAAGAAAGATGATGTTTTTTCATCTAGTTTATTTAATTCAAGGCCTAAATGGCTCCAAAAAGTACGCCCAAGAGAGTTTTGCATAAAATTTTGTCTCCAAGCATTTTCAGACCATACTTGCTTATTTATTCTCTCAACTACTTCGTCATCTTTCAAGCCTAATTTTTTTACATCTTCAATATTTTTTTCGACTAAATCTTTTCTCATATTATGATTAAAAACAATATTGACTTTTCCTAACGTGGTAAGCCAATCAAGAGTGGCAATATCAATAATATCGTTGTAATCATACATACTATTCCAGATTTCATTTTTTCCGTTTTCAATTAAGTAACTTTTTGTAAAAAAATTTTGGTGGATAACAATTTCACCGCTAACATACTTGTGAGTACAAGCTAAGCCAAGTAATTCTATTTGCAAAGCGATTAACTCGTTTATTAATTTTTGTTTATCAACGTTGATAGCTATTAATTCAACTTTTTCTGTAATAAATTGAGAAAGTATAGAGCTATAATAATCTTTTCCATCTGTTGAGCTGAAAATGTGATTATCATAAAAGTCTTGGCAAAAATCCTCTATACTAACTTTTTTCTTAAAAAATGACATGTTTGTAAAAATTAAAAATTAATTGGGCGATAAATCTCTGAAAGAGATTTTAAAACTTTTTATTATTTCCGACAACGTATCCGAGTATGCGAAGTTCGCTTTTTGGATTTATTGATTATTATTTGAATAAACTTATTACTATTTTATCTGGTTTTCGTTTAAATTACCACAAAATGGAGAAAAGCGAATTTGGGAAAAAGGCGAGCCGAGCCTTTTTCCTCATACTCGGTGTTAGGCGAGGGTGAGCGGAACGGAGTGAAGCGAAAGCGCAGCGCCCCCGAAGCGTTTTCTTTCAAATTATTTTTTGCGGTCGTGGGCTTGACAGATTATCCGTTATCTGCTATACTAAAACATCAATCGTGAGAAATTGCCTTTTAACCAAGAGAGTGGTTTCTCGCTATTGCGAGGATCTGCTCTTTGACAAAACAGGAGGGAAACATGAAAATCCAAATTCTTAGTGTGATGTGCAGTATTCTGCAAATCGTCGGACTGGTTCTGATTGTTTTGGCAAAGTCTTTGCCGAACTTTACACCAGTTTTAATCGGTATTGCAGGCTTCGCAGCAATCGTCAAATACTTTTTACCCGATACAGAATCTAGCTTTAACAAAACACTTCGCCCCGTTGCTGCACTTGTGGGAGTTGGCATCATCGTTATTGCCTGCACAATGTGAGGCAAAGACACGGAGTAGATCCGGTTCAAACTCAAGGCGTTGGCTTATATAGCTGACGTCTTTTTTATATGAGCAAAAAATAATTTGAAAGAAAATGTCGCCTAACTCGTTTCAATACGAATTCTATTCGTATTGAAACCTATACTTGTGTGTTATGCGCATTGTGATAAAATGAGACTACTTCCTAAATTATACTCCAAAACCACACTTTAATGAATAAATACTTGGAACTGCTGGAAAAAGAGCTAAGGCTGCGCAATTACAGCCCTAGAACTATTAAAAGCTACGAACAATGTCTGGCTGATTTCTTTGCTTATTTAAAAACTGGCCCGGATATTATAGATATCAATCAAATCAAAGAGTATCTTTTAAATAAGCAAAGCACTATGTCGCCTCAAACCGTAAATCTTTATTTGAACGCTATTAAGTTTTTTTACCGGGATGTTCTGAAGAATCCCCAAAAAATAGATTTGAAATTCGCCAAAAGGACGAACAAACTGCCCGTAGTTTTATCCCGGAGCGAAATCAATCGAGTAATCGATTGTCTTAAAAATACCAAGCACCGGCTGTTAATCGCTCTTTCTTACGGCGCCGGCTTGCGGGTGAGCGAGACGGTAAACTTGAAAATAAAAGACATTAGTCTAGAGGAACTAACCATTCACATTAAGCAGGCAAAAGGAAATAAAGACCGCATTACCATAATTCCTGAAAAAATTAAATCGGAAATAGCTGGTTTGTTCGCCGGCCGCGACAATAATGATTACTTATTTGCCAGTGAACGAGGCGGAAAACTCACTACGAGAACCGCGCAAAAAATTTTTGAGAACGGATTAAAAAAGGCTGGCATAAATAAAGAGGCTACTTTTCATTCCTTGCGCCACAGCTTTGCCACTCATCTCTTAGAAAATGGAGTGGATGTAAGATACGTGCAAGAGTTATTGGGTCACCAAAACATTCGAACAACCCAAATTTATACCAAGGTAACTAATCCCATTTTAAAAAGAATAACCAGTCCCCTGCGATAATTAATGTAAAATGCATAATTTATCCCGCCAATTTATTAGTATAAACGAGAAGGCGGGATCCCGCTCAAGCGGTGATAATGTATAATGACCGAAAATACCAAATTCCAAACTTTTCAAATCCCAAATAAATTACAAATCACAATGCTCCAAATTCCAAACAACTATTTAAAGGCAAGATTTGTAAAATTGTGATTTGTAATTTGTGATTTATTTAGGATTTAGGGCTTGTGATTTGGTGCTTAAAAAAATTATACATTATAAATTAAAAAATGACTAATAAAAAATACAATGCCGTCTTCTTCGGCACACCCTATTTCGCAGTACCGGTATTGGAATCAATCATCAAACTCCCCTATTTGGATTTGAAAGCGGTGGTAACTCAGCCGGATAAGCCGGCCGGCCGAAAGCAGGAGTTGGCTCCCCCGCCGGTTAAAACAGTGGCGCTGGATAATGATGTTTCCGTTCTTCAGCTGGAAAAAATTAAAGGGGAGGAATTTGAACGAGAATTCAAAAAGCTGAATCCGGATGTGGCGATTATCGTGGCCTACGGAAGGATTATTCCGCAAAATCTTTTGGATATACCTCAATACGGATTTTTAAACATCCATGCTTCGCTGTTGCCGAAATACCGGGGCGCCTCGCCGATTCAATATGCCATTTTGGAAGGAGAAAAAGAAACCGGCGTTACTTTAATGAAAATCGACCAGGGTTTGGATACCGGCCCGATAATCTCGCAAAAGCAAATTGACATTGCGCCGGGCGATAATTTTGAAACTCTGCATAACAAGCTGGCTAAGCTCGGCGCCGTACTGCTGGAAGAATCGCTTCCGGATTATTTGGGAAGCAAAATCCCTCCCGCTTCGCAAAATGAGTTTCACGCTACCGGAACCAAGATTATTGAAAAAGAGGATGGAAGAATCGACTGGAACAAATCGGCCAAGCGAATTGAAAGGCAGATCAGAGCCTTTGCTCCCTGGCCCGGGGCATACTGTTGGTATAACAATAAAAGGCTCAAAATAATCGAAGCGGCCTTGGCAGAGTCCGTTATTAATCTAGAACCGGGGAAGGTGGGTTCCCGTGACAAATCTGTGCTGGTGGGATGCGGAAAAGGAAACCTGAAACTGAAGATAATCCAACTGGAAGGAAAAAAACCGCAGCCGATTTCCGAATTCATTAAAGGTTACCCGGAATTCTGTAAGGCCCGGCTTGAATAGCATATTGAACTAAATTTTTTCAACCCCTACACTGTTTTTCAAATAAGAAGAGAGAACTAAACTCCAAACACGTGGGGGTTTGGGGGAAATGCTTCGCCCTAAAAGGCGAAGGGAATATAAAAAGCGTTCGCGAATCATTTCCCCCAACGCTTTTTGCTACTTTTTGCCTGCCCGCCTCTGGAGGGGCGCCAAAAAGTAGAAGACACTTATAGAAAAAGAAATAATCTATATTAAAAACTAGCACCAGAGTTTTTCCGGAGTAAGCTTGAATAATTAATTAACTCCAAAAAAGCAGACCGATCAGTCTGCTTTCCCTTGTATATTATAATTGGTTATCCTGAGTTTACTAGTTCTAAGTTAATTTAATATTCTTTTGTAATAAAATGTAATTCAATTATTGTTCTATTGCTTTATGGTTATATTGTCCTATTGTTTTTAAAATTGACAATAAAACAATATAATAATTAACTAACAATCGAGCAATAAAACAAATAACCTAAATCGGAAAGCGAATTTGGCCACATTCGCCTACAAGCTAATTTCCTACCTTCCTCACTTTCTTCGTTACCTGAAACCCCAGGTACTTGCCCAGCATCAATCTGGTTTGAGCGTCAATGGCCGGAATAGAGCCAAAGGCGACCATGGTAAAGGGGAATAAAACCCACTGCAGAACCATTTCGATTATTTTCGTTTTTTTAACCTGTCGCGGGCGCTTGGGCAGCAAAAAAGTACTAAATGCGGCCATTAGAATCAGTCCGACCATTGCCGCAATCATCAGCATCTGCAGAACATAAGGCGCATTTTGGGCCACCGCCGAAGTTTCTTGCTTAAAACTGGCGACGAATAATGGCAATCTTCCCAATAAAAAAATCAGAATAGGGGCCACTGCCCAAGAATACATCCCCTCCCCCAAATTCCAGATATAACGGAATTTTTTACTCCAGGGGATTTTTTTATTTTTGCGGAAAAACCAAATCATGTAAGGCAAATGCTCCACTCCCCAGGCCCAGCGGCGCTGCTGCTTATATTGGTTCTTTAGACTCTCCCAAAGACTGCCCCCTAAAACAGTGTCCATTGATACGGGAATATACATCGGAGTTACTTTGTAGTTGCCGTCATATTCCAAAAAGCACTGCAGAAATATCCGGGAGTCTTCGGTCACAATATCGTTCTGCCAAAAATCAACATCTACCAGGGCTTTGAAGCTCATGCTGTGCGAAGAAAAAGTGAATAGCCGTTCCGGCCTAAGTTGCTCGGTCATCAGCCAAAAGGTGGTTCCGTTAGCCACGACTCTCATTAGAGCCGGAGAATCCCAAATGTTATTGTTGAAAAGCGGCACCGGCTGAAAACTGGTATGGGTCGGATCGGGATGGTTTAAATAGGCATTGGTCAGGTAGCCGAAATATTCCCGATGGACGCAAGTGTCAATGTCAAAGGAAGATACGATCACGTTTTCGTACGGCAATTTTAAATCATCAATGAATTCCTTGGCTTTTCGGCCGGCATAAGCGGTGTTGGCTCCCTTGCCCGGCAGTTCTCCCGGAACGCCGGATGGATGTTCCGTAACCAAAAGCTTGAAAAATTTATTTCCGTATTCCCTTTGAATGATGGCGGCGTTTTCTCTGGCTCTTTCTTTATCTTTCTCTTCGGTGGCGAAAACGACAATGAATTTTTGCTTAGGATAATTGGACCGGCATAAGCTTTCAAAAGTGGTTCTTAAAACCTCCATTCCCTCTTGATAGGTGGGGAGCATGATTAAGTGATAAATATCTTCCCATCTCGGATTTTTTTGAACCAGCTCCAGCCAGTTGATTGTTTCGGCTTTTTTGAATCTTTTAAACGAAATTACCAAATAGACCTGGAGGTAAATCACTCGGGCTAAAAATATCAAATCATAAATAATGATGAAATAGATCACCCAAATCGGTTTGATAAACGAGAGGGCGATGGCAGAAATAAAAGTGGCCCAAACAAAAAACCCGGGAATCATTTCCAGTAAGCGGTATTTGGTATAGTCGGATGGGTTTAAAAAATTAATCATTTTTCCTTTTGGCAATGAGGGCAAAAATTAGTGCCCCGATTATTAACCTTGATTTTTTTTATGAGCGTATGGCAGCGATAACAAGGTTCGTCCTTTCTTTGATACACTTTGATAATTTTCTGGTAACCGCCTTTTTTGCCGCCGGCGTCCCGATAATCGGATACCGAAGTCCCCCGATGCTTGACCGCTGCTTTAAGAATCTTCTTTATCGCTCGGAACAAATCCGTTTGCTGTTTTCGCGATAACAGTTCCATTTTGGTTTTAGGATGTATTTTCGCCTCCCATAGTATTTCGTCCGCATAAATATTGCCGATTCCGGAAATGAACGATTGGTTCAACAGTACTGATTTGACCCGCCCCTTTTTCTTAGAAGCCAGCTTTTGGAACCTACTAAAATCAAACTGCGGATCAAGCGGCTCCGGACCCAAGCTTTTTAATCTTTTTAATTCATTTTCCCGCCTCGTGTCAAACAGCATTATTTCGCCGAATCTTCTTAAGTCGGAAAAGGCCAGTTCCTTACTTTTATCCAGGTAAAAAACTGTCCGAATGTATTGATTGTAGGAATCGTGGAAAGGGTGATTCCTTGTTACTTTTTTTCTCCAAGCTTTATCCCGATACAAAAGGTGGCCGGTCATTTTCAGATGGATCAGCATAGTTTTTCCGCCGGCGAAATCGATTAAAATGTTTTTGGCTCTTCGGCGCACCCCGATTATTTTTTTGCCGATGATGCTCTTTTTTATTTGCGGCAGAAAACTAAAAAAACTTTTGGGCCAATCTGTCCAAATTTTGGTAATGACGTGTCCTTTTAATTTTCTTTTCAAATCGGACACAATGGTTTGCACTTCGGGCAATTCGGGCATTCGGCTTATTCACAATGGTATTATATTCTTA
>PFMD01000083.1 GCA_002784945.1 Candidatus Kerfeldbacteria bacterium CG_4_10_14_0_8_um_filter_42_10 | reverse complement strand
GATAAGCAAGCGATCTTCTGGTCGCTCTTCTTCCCCATGATGTTTATTATCATCTTTGGCTTATTCGATTTTTCCAAAATGGGCGATGCTAAATACGTGATTTTCAACGAAACTGATTCCGAAATCTCCCAGCAGTTCCAGCAAGGGCTAGATCAAATCACTTTCTTGAAAAAACAAGATGTTCCGGAATCACTTGATCAGGCCAAAAGCAAGTTGAAAGAAGGGGACATTGATTTGATTATCGTTGTGCCGAAAGATTTTGCCCTGCCGCCAGCGGAAAACAATCCCGCCGCGATTCCCCCGGGCAATAACGATTCAGCGCAACTGCCGAAACCTTCTCCGATCGAAGTTTTTTACAGCGAAAGCAATATTACCGTTAATCAAATCGCCTTAAGCGTGGTGGATAAATTCATAGACCGCATGAACATGCAAATTGGGCAAACCCCCACCCTTTTCAGCTACAATGCCGAGAGCGTTCAAACCAAGAACATTAAGTACATCGACGTAATTATGCCGGGCATCTTAGGAATGGCCATTATGACCTCAGCGGTTATTGGCATTGCCACCGGCATCAGCCAGTATCGGGAGCGCAAGTTATTGAAGCGTCTGTCCGCCACTCCTTTGAAAGTCCGGAATTTCTTGATGGCGGAAGTCTTTTCTTACCTGTTTTTAAACATCATTCAAATTTCCCTAATCATTCTTTTAGCGCGCATCGCTTTTGACGTAAAAGTATACGGGGACTACTTTCTTATTTATTTAATCTGTATTATCGGCAGCGTCATTTTCTTGAACCTTGGATTCGCGGTGGCCGGCTATGCCAAAAACACCAAAACGGCGGAATCGCTCTCGCAAGTGGTAACCATGCCGATGATGTTTTTTTCGGGAGTATTTTTCTCTACCGAAGCGCTGCCTAAAATAGTTGGCAAAGTGGTGGAATATTTGCCGCTCACTCCCATGGTTGAAGCGCTAAGAAAAATATCAATCAACGCCGGCAGTTTTCAGGATATTTGGAAGCAGCTCGCTTTTATGGGCATCTGGATTGTCATTTCGTTTTTAATTGCCTGGCGAACCTTTCGATTTAAAGATTAGTTTTAGTTCTTTATCCCGTTAGAAGCCTTAAGAATCGAAAACAATCGGGTAAAAGGCCCGGTTTCATAAACCAGCCAAGGAGAGTGCCACATGAGCATTAAAGTGGGTTTTGTGAATCTGACCAATCCGGAAGCGGATCCAGTGGTGGTGGAAATCGAAGAAGCCGATGACGAAGTCACTACCTTCGGTGACATCCTGGAACTGATGGAGATTGAATTCGATCCGGATGCGCACGAACTGTTCTATCGGCGCGGCTCCGGCGATCTTTATGCGGCAGAAGCGGATTTTGAGGCGAGCGACCGTGAGGTTCTGCTTCTGACCATGAAACTGCCGGAGCGATGTGATGATATTGCGGCAATGATGGTACGGGAAATCGAGGAGTCCATGGAGATCAAGGAGTAGAGGGAATACTCTCCGATATTCCGAATTTTGAGCAAGAGGTGGGAAATTACTTTCCACCTCTGTTTTTATAGGCATAATCTCCCCCGAAGGCGCGATTTCGAAATCGCGCCTTCAAATTTAAGGTGGCTGAGAAATCGCGCCTTCGGGAGGTTGACATTTTTTTATTACTCTGCTAAGGTTTCTCTTCAAATAACAGTTTAGCAATATTATATGAATAATAAGCTTAAAATAGCCTATATTGGGCAAAAAGGAATCGAGAATGTAGTCGGAGGAGTAGAAACCCATGTCCGGGAGCTGGCCATAAGATCGGCCCAGGCCGGTTTCGACACTACGGTCTATGTTCGGCCTTATACCCAAAAAGAAAAAGAGAAATACGTTGAGGGGGTGCGCGCCAGAAAGCTCCTTTCTTTGCGCACGAAGCATTTTGATGCCATTACCCATGTTTTCTTGTCCACCTGGCACGCTATCTTTTCCAAGGCGGATATCATTCACTACCATGGAGTGGGTCCTTCGCTGTTGTCTTTTCTTCCCCGAATTTTCCGCCCCTCGGCCATTACCGTAGTCACTTTCCACAGCATTGACCGCCAGCATACCAAATGGAATGCGGTGGCCCGATTCTTTTTGAGAATGGGGGAATGGACCGCTTGCCGTTTTCCTCATATTACCATTGCGGTTTCCAAAAACATTGCCGAATACTGCGAAAAGCATTACCGCAAAAAGCCGATCGTTATTCCTAACGGGATAACGGATCCTATTTATCGTGAAGCCGACTCGATCAAGCAGAAATTCGGTCTGGAAAAAGAAAAATATCTTTTGGTCTTGAGCCGTTTGGTCCAGCATAAGAACATCCATTTGATAATCGAAGCTTTTAAGAATATTAATGCCGAGGTCAAACTGGCCATTGTGGGCGGAGGAGCCTTTACCGATAACTATGTGCGATCGTTAAAAGAATTAGCGCACAGCGACCGCCGAATTGTTTTTACCGGTGAATGCCGAGGAAAAGTTTTGCAGGAGCTTATTTCCAATTCTCTTTTTTATGTCAACGCTTCCAATTCAGAAGGATGCCCGACCACGGCCTTAGAGGTAATGAGTTACGGCAAAATGGTTTTAATGAGCGATCTGAAAGTGAACCAAGAAGTGGTGGGGAATCTAGGGCGTTATTTTAGACACGAGGATCCGAGCGACCTTAAGGGAGCAATGGAATGGCTGATCGCTCACAAAGAAAAAATTTATGAAAAGCAGAAGAACCTGTCGGGCTATGCGCTGGGCAATTACCATTGGGATACTTTAGCGCCGGCGGTGTTCAATGTGTATCGAAATTTTTATCGTAACGGACTTGCTTTAGCATCGGCCTATCAATTAAAGGATTAACCAAATTCTGTTAATAAAAATCGGGGCATTAATTGCCCCCCTTTTTGTACCTAAATTTGATGATTTTTGGTATACTACCAATATAAGTGAACAAGCTAAAATGGACTGGAAATACATTATTTTAATAGGAGTAACCATCATTTTTTTTACGATTGGCCTGATGGGGATTGCTCTTCCCATTTTGCCGGGAGTTTTTTTTATTTGGCTTGGCAGCGTAATTTACGGCGCTTTCACCGGCTTCAAAGAAATTAGTTTTACCGTGATCGTTGTTTTTACCGCCATGCTGCTTTTTACTATTGTCGTGGATTATTTAGCCAACATTTACGGAGCAAAAAAGTTTGGGGCTGGCAAATTAGGAATATTTTTTTCTGTTATCGGAATGATGATCGGAGTTGTTACGGCCGGGCTGATTGGGTTAATAGTCGGGCCAATAATCGGAGCAATAATTGGGGAATTACTGAGCGGTAAAAACCACCGTCAAGCCTTTAAAGCGGGAATCGGAACACTGGTGGGATTCTTAAGCGGAACAATAATAAAATTCCTGGTCGGATTATTAATGATCGGGATTTTTATTTGGCGGGTATTTTAGAAGTTATCGCTTAACAGGAAAAACAATTATTATCAAGAATCTAAAATGAAACATGTTTCTGCTTAAAAAAGACAAACTTCTTTTAATGGCCTTTGATATTTTTTCTTTCATTGTTTGGTTTTGGATGGTATTGGAGTTCCTTACCAAGGAACGGTTTGTTTTGCCGGAACTGATTCCAACTTTTTACTTATTAATATTGGCAAGCTATGTCGGCGATAAAGAATTGCGGCGCTGGAGGAAAAAATATTCATCACGATGGAGAAAAGGGGAGTATTTTGTTTACCTTTGGGGATTAACCCTAGTGGCAATCGTGGCTTGGTGTAATTGGCAAGGTAATGGGCAAGGATACCTTATTCCTCACAATTTACCGGTGGTAGCAGGCTCTGTTCTAATTCTTTATATTTTTACGGAATACGTTAAGGAAAATACCCAAAAAAGAAAAGCTAAAATTCATTGACTGACTTGATTTTCAGCCTGAACGGAGATAGAATTGAGGAACTAGCTTCTTAGCTTATTAGCTTCTTAGGATGTTATGTAAAACTTACTAACCTCAAAGCTAACGTCTAATAAGCCAGAACCTAAAATCGAATAAGCTACAAGCTAATAAGCTACAAGCTAAAAAGGAAAGAGGTGAAAAAAATGAAAATTGGAAAAATTTTAGTCGGGTTGATACTAATCGCCTTGGCGGTTTGGATTTACTTCGCGATAGAGAATTCCACCGCAAAATACTTAGGCGGAGCGGTATTGGTAATCGCCGGATTAATCATGCTGGCAACCGGATTCAAAAAAGAAGGAGGCCCTAAATCGCCACCGCAATCTCCGACTCCACCACCGCCCCCATCACCAGAAAATCCCCAATAGCAGCGAATGATAATAATTTAGCGAATATTTTATGACTTATGATCAAAAAAAGGGACTCAAGTCCCTGGTTGATGGATTGGGAGTAATGGCCATTTTAATTGGCGCTTTAACCCGTCTTTATGATGTAATCATTGGTGTAATCATTGCCCTAGCAATCTGGATAATCGGCGGTCCAATCTTAAGAATGATGGGGCTTTATCCCGAAAAGGGAGGAGAATCAAAAACAGATGCCCCTGAAGAAAACTCGACTAGTCATAAAAAAACATCTCTTGGGAAAATGGTAGTGACGGTAGGGGGAGTCGTTATTATCGTTTTGTTAATCGTTTCCTACTTATCGGTAAAAGGATCCGGCAATCTTACTACCAAAGACCAGCCGGTTGCTAATTTCAATCGAGTGGAGTTGAGCGGTAGCGGCATTCTTAACATCAATCAATCAGGAACAGAATCGCTTAGGATTGAAGCCGAAGATAATCTGATAAAACACATTGAGGCTAAAGTAGAAAACAATACCCTTAAGCTTCGGGTTAAGAACCCCTGGTTTTTTTGGACTTTTTGGCCCGCTCGCGACATTAACTATTATTTATCAGTTGACGACTTGGAACGGGTTAGTATATCAGGGTCCGGCACTATTAATACCAGCGGTCTGCAATCAAATGATTTAACAATCAACACGAGCGGTTCCAGCGAAGCTGACTTAGTAGTTGATGTTAAAAACCTCAATATTGATGTTTCCGGTTCAGGGAAATTCACCCTGGCAGGAAAGGCCACGAGTCAGTATATTGAGATCAGCGGATCGGGCAGTTATAACGCTAAGGATCTGGTTTCCCAAACGGCCAGCATTAAGATCAGCGGATCGGGCAGCGGAGTGCTTAATGCCGCCGAGGAGCTGAGTATTGATATCAGCGGCAGCGGCAAGGTCCAATACATCGGTTCTCCCTCCATTAGCCAAAAGATTTCGGGATCAGGCAGTATTTCTCAATACAGTGGTTCTCGTACTGCGACCAATGAGAATAATAATCCTAATAAAAACACCAATACAACAACTATAGAAATCCCTCAAGACGGCGAGTACGCTTGCATTAGAACCGCTAATTGCATGCCGATAGTACCTGAAGAAAAACAATGGATTTGTTCTAACGATTATTTAAACTGGGCGGAAGAAAATTGCCCTGATTTTCAGGTAACGCGTTAAGAAATGCTTAATAAAATATTAACGGCGCGATTACTATGGATGATGTATTAATCAATCAAACTAAAGAGGTTGACGACACTCGCTTTAAAAAATTAAGAATATTCAACCTGCTAATGGCTGTTTTACACGCAGCCCAAGGCGGGCTAATGCTTTACTTCAGCACTAATTTCAGTTTACCGATCACCACTCTTTTTGTGGAATTTAACAGTCAGAGCCAAAAGCTGGAGCCGGTATTAAAAGAGATTTTTAGTTTATCAATCGGCCCTTTAGTGGCCGGTTTTCTATTTTTGTTCGCCTTGGCCCACTTAGCCGTGTCGCTGCCCAGTATTTACGATTGGTACGTTCGCAATCTTAAAAAAGGCGCCAACTATGCCCGCTGGATTGAATATTTTTTCAGCTCTTCCTTGATGATTGTGGTCGTGGCCATGCTGGCCGGTATGTCCGACGGTGTCAGCTTAATGCTTTTATTCTTTCTCAACGGCATGATGATCCTTTTTGGCTGGATAATGGAGCTGCATAATCAGACTACGGAAAGAACTAACTGGACTTCCTTTATTTTTGGTTGCTTAGCCGGAGCAATTCCCTGGGGCGCGGTAGCCTTATATTTGTTCTTTGCCGGCGGAGAAACGGGGCGTGCTCCCACTTTTGTCTACTGGATTTTCTTTTCTATTTTCCTATTCTTCAATGTTTTCGCCGTCAACATGGTTTTGCAGTACAGAAAGGTGGGCAAGTGGAAAGATTATCTTTACGGTGAAAGAGCTTATATTATTCTGAGCCTAGTAGCAAAATCCCTTTTGGCTTGGCAAGTCTGGGCAGGAACATTACGGCCGGTATAGATTACTAATGTTCAAAATAGAGGTAAGCGCGAATCATTTGCTTGCCTTGAATTCTTATAGCCGAAGTAGTAAAGAGTTTATATCAGAATAAAAAAGAGACGAACAAACATTCGCCTCTTTTTTGTTCAAATGCGTTTATGGTTAATCTAAGCAATGGTTAGCAAAACTCTAATTTATCCCGTTAGAAGCTTGCCCCGTTAGAGATAATCTCTAACGGGGCTTGTTTCTAAAAAGTATTAACTCTAATGATCAATTAATGCTAGTTAAGTCGGGGCTTCTAACGGGATTTATTTGTACTCTCGTCTAATAAAAGCTAAAATGAAAGAGCGCTTAATTTTAAGACGTATTATTTAATGACTGCTTACCGAAATTGTGAAGAGAAAACTGACGAGGAACTGGTCAAATTGACCCTTGCTGATCAAGAGTGGTATTTATGTTTGATGCGGCGCTATGAAGCAAAACTCACCCGCTACATTCGAAGAATATCAGGATTAAACGATCAGGATTTAGAAGATGTTCTGCAGGATATCTTCATTAAAGCTTATCGCAATTTGAATGAATTTGATCCGGATTTGAAGTTTAATTCTTGGATCTACCGGATTGCCCACAACGAAGTAATCAGCCGCTATCGCAAGCTTATGACCCGCCCGCAGCTGGTAGATGGGGAAGAAGGGGAGAAAATGCTGGATTTGATTGAAGACAAAAACGATCCCGAAGAAAAATTGGATAACAAACTTTCCCGAGAAAAAATCCAAAACATTCTTTCCCAAATGGATTTGAAATACCGAGAAGTTTTGGCTTTGAAATACTTAGAGGAAAAAGACTACAAGGCGATATCCGACATTGTTAAAAAACCGATCGGAACGGTAGGAACTTTAATTAATCGCGCTAAAAAACAGTTTAGGGAAATAGTAAATAAACAAGGAACAAAATTTTAACATGAATGATTCTAGCAAAAATACTTTAGAAAAGATCAAAGAAAGCAAAATCAAGCCCAAGCCCAGATGGCAATTTCATTTGGAACAGTTCGGGATCTGGGCGTTCGCGACCCTCTCGGTAATAATCGGCGCCAAGGCGTTTGCCGTAATCATTTTTCGGTTAGTGAATAATGACTGGGAGGTTAGAAAACACTTGGGGCGCTCTTTGCTTGACCATACCTTGCTTACTTTGCCCTATCTTTGGATTATGGTAATGGCCTTATTCGTATTACTGGCTTATTATAATGCCCGGCATACTAAAAAGGGCTATCGCTACAGCGTCTATGGAATAGTTATTGGCACTGTCTTAGCCAGCCTTTTCCTGGGCGGAGCTCTGTACAGTACCGGCTTCGGTTATGAAATTGACTTTCTGTTTTCCGAAAATCTGCCTGGCTACCAAAACGTAATGCCTAACCGCGGGGAATTCTGGTCTCAGCCCGCGGCGGGATTTTTATCGGGAGAAGTAATTTCTCAAAAGGGTCTCGATCTATTACTCAGAAGTTTTGACGGAGAAATCTGGATAGTTAATATTAGCGATACTGATATTCCCGATTTTGTGAGTATTAGCACGGGCTCTCTGATTAGGGTTATCGGGGAAATGCATGAAAGGAAAGAGGAATTTATGGCTAAAGAAATTTTTCCCTGGAGTGCCGGCCCGAATGGATTATTTGGCCCGCCGCGGCCGCCTCATATTCTAATGCGTTTTAATCCCTGTCTTTAAACTCCCAAAAAGTCAGCTGATAATAAACGGAACAAAAAAGTCATTAATTCTGTTTGAATTTGAAAAAGAGCTCAAGGTGCCAAGGCTGAGCTCTTTGTTGTGATGCCAAGCAAGAGATTAGCGCCCTAAGATAGGTGCGAATGCGGCATCGAGATTTATTCAGGTCATTACAGCAATAATAAGGCACAATAAATGGCCGCTATTTTCGAGCTTTTTCGCTTAATTTTGCCAATAGCCCGATGTTTTTCTAAAAAGAATGAAGAATACTGCATAAGGCCATAAACATATTGCACTCCTTGAAGCCGTAAGAATTCATGGAGTTTTACAATAAAACACACTGTAAGTATACAG
>PFMD01000081.1:377-2102 GCA_002784945.1 Candidatus Kerfeldbacteria bacterium CG_4_10_14_0_8_um_filter_42_10 | reverse complement strand
TAATCAAAATGCTAATTTGAACACGAATACCAATTCAGCGGCAAATACTAATACCAGTACTAATGAAAATGCTAATGACAATACCAATTCGTCAGTAATTGATACCAGTGAGTGGAAGACTTATACGAATGAGGGGTATGAATATAGTGTGAAGTATCCAAGAGAATGGGCGGTATCCAGTGAGGTTGAGGGAACATTCACATATATTAAGCCCAGTCCTTCTAGCGAGTGTTTCCTAAAAATCCATAATCCTAGTTTTCTTGGACGTGGAATGGAATCGTTTGTGCCAGGACAAGACGAGACAGTAACTGTTTTAGGTAAGGAATTTATTAGAAAGAATTGGTTAAATAATAAAGGCGATCTAGTGCAATTTGGTTTTGAGATTCAAAAAGATGAGTTTTTATTAGGAATTGAAGGATTTGTTGATAAATCATTTAATGAATGTGAAAACATTTTGGAATCAATTTATGAAAGTTTAGAACTAATCTAGTATGAAAGTAAGTCGTTCTTTCACAATCAAACAAAAGGAGAAGAGAAATGCTGAAAAGACTCTTGGTACTAACGATCCTTCTAGTAGTCCACGCAGATGTTATGGCTTTAGACCTTAAGCTCCCATGGACTGCCGGGGAAACATGGCAAGTAACCGTCCAATACGGTGGTTATTACGGTTCGGGCTATGATGCGTATCACACGGATGCTAACAACGGCTACTATGCAATTGATTTTGACAAACCAGGTGTGCCTCAGGGATCAGGACTCCCGATCTTGGCGGCAGAATCTGGAACAATATCTTTTGCTGGTGGCGATTCGAGTGCTGGGTTTGGTTACTACGTTAAGATTAACCATGGGAGTGGTTATGAAACACTATATGGTCATCTTAAAGAATGGCCCATGGTGTCACAGGGACAAGCTGTTTTTCAAGGACAGCAAGTAGGGAAACTTGGGAGCACAGGATGGTCAACTAGTGACCATCTTCACTTCTGTCTCTACTATAACGGACAATGTCTGAGTAGCCAACCCAACTCTAAACCAGAGCCGATTTCTGGCTACACAAACGTTATGTATGGGCAAAACCTAACTTCAAACAATACCGGTGCCATCTACTCCTGCTCCTGGCATGCCCAAAACCCGAACACAGTGGTTCCTCTG
Organism: Candidatus Kerfeldbacteria bacterium CG_4_10_14_0_8_um_filter_42_10; assembly: GCA_002784945.1. Taxonomy (GTDB): domain Bacteria; phylum Patescibacteriota; class Patescibacteriia; order UM-FILTER-42-10; family UM-FILTER-42-10; genus UM-FILTER-42-10. The sequence continues at coordinate 953 of PFMD01000081.1, read as the reverse complement.
TATCCCGGTCAAACAGGGTCGTTCACGGTTTCTTACACCAACACCGGTAACACTGATTGGAAAAACTCAGGAGGAGTAAGCAATCCCGACTACATTGAGCTAAGGTCCTGTAATAGCAACGGGAACGTTGTAGACAGCTGGCTTTATCATAGTAGCTGGATCAATGCTCAACGAGTGGTGGCGCCCAATGCTTCAAACGTCGCTCCCGATCAAAACGCCTGGTTTGTTTTCACCGGAAAAGTTCCGTCATCAGCAACACCCGGTACAAGTCAGAACGTCTATTTCCGGCCTTACCATGCGACGGGCGGTTTGATAAACAGTTGGGGCGGCATGCACTTCACGGTCTACGTCGTTCCCTACTACAACATCCATCCCAACCTTCAGGCGCTGAACATGAACAGCGCTCTCTGGCAGACCTACTATGTGAACATGCCGTTTGCCGACCAAGTCACGGTATTCGTCACCGGCGAAGCCCACACAACGGTTAGCGGAGACGACTCGGATCTCCGGCTGAAAATCAACGGTGCGTTCGTGAGCAATTGGAACCAGGAGAAAGCGCTGGACGGCGATGATTTG
>PFMD01000081.1:0-294 GCA_002784945.1 Candidatus Kerfeldbacteria bacterium CG_4_10_14_0_8_um_filter_42_10 | reverse complement strand
TGGGCTGACCGCAGCCCCACTCTCTACAATGTCTTGGTGGTTCCTTACCATCCCTGGCTGCTCTGCGACATGGTTAAGACCATTCAAGCTCCGGGTGGAGTGGGCGAATACCTCTGGTTCACCTACCGCTTCTACGTCCATGTTTCGGATCAGTACACCGTCACCGTCAAGGGGAGAGCCGATCACTGGGGCAGTTCCAGCGATGACGACGATGCCCGCTTTGTGCTGGACGGAGCCAATTACGGCTGGAACAACAATAACGCTCTAAGCGGTGATCATCAGAACGGAGCGGAG
>PFMD01000056.1:26146-32634 GCA_002784945.1 Candidatus Kerfeldbacteria bacterium CG_4_10_14_0_8_um_filter_42_10 | reverse complement strand
GGTACCCCAAACCCTTGACAGACTTTAGCGGATTGTATATATTGAGTTACTTAATAGTTAATAAATAGCCTTAAAACAGCTTATTTTTAGCTAATTTATGGTTTATTCTTCCAAACAGCAAATTTATGAAAATGTAAAAAGAAGCAGCAATATTCTGATCTGTCTTCCTAATGATCCGACAATTGATGCGGTTGCGGCTGGTTTAGCTTTGTTTTCCGCACTGGAAAAGTTGGAAAAAAAGGCCAAAGTGGTTTGTAATGAATTTTCTCTGCCACCCCATCATCAATTTCTACCCAAAAGCGGCGAGATTTTAAAAGACCTTACTTCTTTAAGAAAATTCATTATTTCGTTGGATGTTACCCAAACCAAGGTAGAAGAATTAAGTTACGATATTAAAGATAGCAAACTTGATATTTTCATTACTCCTAAAAATGGAGTTTTTAGAGAAAGAGACGTAAGCTTCTCTTCCACTAACTACGAATACGATCTAATTTTTATTATCGATTCTCCCGACTTGGCTAGTCTGGGAAAACTCTATGATGACAATACTGAATTTTTCTATCACACGCCCATTGTTAATATTGATCATGGCCCAGGCAACGAACATTTCGGTCAAATCAATCTAGTGGATTTAACCGCTACTTCATCTTCCGAAATCGTATTTGAACTGATTAAAGAATGGAAGGATGATATTTTAGACGAGTATATCGCTACTAGTCTTTTGGCCGGCATAATTTCGAAAACCAAGAGTTTTCAAACCACCTCAGTTACCCCAAAATCATTGGCAATCGCCAGTCATTTAATTTCTTCTGGCGCCAGGAGAGAAGAGATTGTTCAGCATCTTTACCAAACTAAATCAGTAGAAACACTAAAATTGTGGGGCCGGGCTTTAGCCAGATTAAAACTGGATAAAGAAAACCGAATTGTCTGGTCGTTGCTTAATAAAGAAGATTTTGACAAAGCGGGTACTTCGAACGAGGAAGATATTCTGAGCGTTATTGACGAGTTGATTGTCAATGCTCCAGAAGCTAATATCATAATGATTGTCTACCAAATAGAAAAAAACATTATTCGAGCAGTGGTTAATACTCCCCCCACCGTTAACGCTATTGAAATGTTGAAAGAATTTAAGCCGATCGGCACCAAAGAATTCACCAGAATCGTGATAGACAAAGGCGATATTTTTTCCGCCGAGCAAAGGATTTTGGAAAAAATCAAATTTTATCTCAAAAATAATAAATCCCATTAGAAGCTCACCCCGTTGAAGGCGCGATTTCGAAATCGCGCCTTCAACGGGGCTAAGCGGACCGAACTAAACTAAAGGGGCTGTTGCCCCCTTTTTTGTTTTTTACAAGAAATCAAAGATTGGCTATACTAAGACATATGGATAAAACAATCGACGATTTACTAAATGGTTCAGGGGAAAGTAAGCTTCAGATCTCATCGGATGAAACCGAAGAGAAATTAGAGCACAAGATTGAAGAGATAGAAATTAATAAAAAAGAAAGGCTGGTGGCGGCGCAAGCTTCTGCTTCCGGCTTTAGTTATATTAATTTAAAGGGATTTCCGATTGAACCAGAGGCTCTTTCGTTAATTTCGGCAGAAAAGGCCAAAGCAATTAAGGCAGTTTGTTTTTTTAGAAGCGAGGAACAGCTTAGAATAGGCGCGGTCGATCCCACTATTCCGGAAATTTCTAAAATTTTAGAAGAGTTTAAGGAAAAATTCTCCCATTTGAATACGGAAATTTACCTGATCTCCGAACACAGCTTGCAGCAGGCGTTTAAACTCTATGCCGCTATACCCAAAGTGAAAAAGGTGGTGGCGGGGGTAGAGATAACCGGAGAAGAGATAAACAAATATCGAGCGGAAATAAAATCTTTCAGGGAACTTAACGAAAAACTGAAAAAAGTTTCGTTAACCGAAATGTTTACTATAATTTTGGCCGGTGCTATTCAGGCCCGCAGTTCCGATATTCATATTGAAGCGGAAGAAAAAGATATCAAGGTCCGATACCGGGTAGATGGAGTTCTGCAGGATGTGGCGGTTCTGCCCCCTGAATGGTGGCCGAAGATAATCAGTCGGATAAAAATTATTTCCGGGTTAAAAATAAATATTGTTGATCATCCCCAAGATGGAAGAATCACGATCTATCTAGAAAACGACAAAATTGATGTTAGGGTTTCCACTCTTCCCTCGGCCTTTGGCGAAAGCGTGGTAATGCGTCTTTTAATGTCCCAGGCGGCGGGATTAAAATTCGAAGACTTAGGAATAAGAGGGAAAGCGTACGAAGATTTGAAACGGGAGTCAAAAAGACCCAACGGTATGATTATTACCACCGGTCCGACTGGATCGGGAAAAACGACTACCCTCTATGCCATTCTTAATACCCTTAATCGCCCGGAAACCAAGATTATTACTTTAGAAGACCCCATTGAATATAAGCTTAAGGGAATTGTTCAAAGCCAGGTTAGCGGTGCCGGTGAAGGGGATGAGGAAGATTTAAAAACTATTTTAAGAGAAGGTCTAAGCGGAGCGGGAGGCGGAAAAAAAGGATATTCCTTTGCTCAAGGGCTAAGGGCAATTTTAAGACAAGATCCCGATATAATCATGGTGGGCGAAATTCGAGATTTAGAAACCGCCGAAATTGCAATTCAAGCGGCCTTGACCGGACACTTAATGATATCAACTATTCATACTAACGATGCCGCGGGCGCCATTCCTCGGTTTCTTTCTATGGGAACAAAGCCATTTTTACTGGCCCCGGCTCTTAACGCGGTAATCGGCCAGAGGTTGGTGAGAAGAATCTGCGAGGCTTGCAAAGAAGAAATTAATCTGGATGAAGCCACTCTTTCTAGAGCAAAAGAAACTCTCTCTCAAATTCCGGAAAAATCAGGAGAAAAAGTGGATACAGAACACTTAAAATTTTTCCAAGGGAAAGGATGCGATAAGTGCAATGGGATCGGTTATAAAGGCCGAATCGGAATCTATGAAATATTCACCATGAACAAGGAAATTGAAGAAATCATCCTTTCGGGAAAAGTGTCGGAGTACCAAATGAAAGAAGTAGCGGTAAAATACGGCATGATTACAATGGCCCAAGATGGCCTGTTAAAAGCCAAAGACGGAATAACCACGGTAGAAGAAGTCTTTCGGGTGGCGGAGTAAGAAAGTTCAATAGCAAGAAGGCGAAGAAATGTTTCCCCGCCTTCTTTTATTTTTTAAATTTACAGAGTAGTAATCTTCTTTTTAAGTTTTTTGATTATTTCTTCTAATTCTATCTGTTTCTCCCTTTCTCGTTGTACTATTTCCTTCGGCGCTTTTTCAACAAACTGTTTATTAGAAAGTTTTTTCTTTAAAGATTCGTAATACTTTTTCTTTATTTCTAGTTCTAATTCGGATCTCTTTTTTTCTTTTTTCACATCAATTAGTTCTCCCAGCGGAATAATAAAGTCGAATTGGCCGTAAGTTAAATGGATTCCTTTTTTTACGTCAGTGAATTTTACTCGGGCTAATTTGTTGATAATTTTTTCCTCTTTTTTTATTAAAATATTCTTTTTAGCCGAAACTGAAATTAAGGTAGTGGGAGGGATATTGTATTCCGCTCGGAAATTGCGGAAAGAATTGATGACATTCTGAAGAGAAGAGAATCTTTTACTTGCCGCAGCTTCGGTCTTTTGCGGTTTGGGCCACGGTTCAATCATCAGTAGAGGCAATTCATAAATTGCCGCTGCCTTTTCCCCAAAAGCAATTTGCCAAATTTCCTCAGTAACAAACGGGATAAAGGGGTGCCAAAGAATAAGAATTCTTTTTAAAATCCAGAGCAGAATTTTATCCTTACCCCCTTCGATTTTAGCAATTTCTAAATACCAATCAGCCAGCTCGTCCCAGGTAAAATGCCTTAATTGCTCTCCGGCCTGGGAAAATTCAAAGCGGGTGATTTTTTTAGTGACTAATTCGGTAGTTTTTTCCAGCTCGCCTAAAATCCATTGGTCGCTTAGGGTTTTAGCCCGAGGCGCTGTTTTGGAGTAAGCAGGATTTTTTACAGTAGAAAGAATAAACCGGCTGATATTCCAAAGTTTGTTCACAAAGTTGCGGTATCCTTCAATTTTTTCTTTATAGATTCTCACGTCATTTCCGGCGCTAGTTCCGATTACTAATGATAATCTTAAAGCATCGGATCCGAATTGATTGATCATGTCTAAAGGATCGATTGCGGTTTCGGGATCAGATTTGCTCATCTTTTTCCCCTCCTTGGTTCTGATTAAACCATGCAGGTAAACATTATCAAAAGGCCGTTCTCCTATCAGGTAAGTTGACATGATAATCATTCGGGCTACCCAGAAGAAAAGAATATCATAACCCGTTTCCATTACCGAAGTAGGATGGAACTCTTTTAAATCCTTAGTCTTTTCTGGCCACCCTAAAGTACTAAAAGTCCACAGGCCCGAAGAAAACCAAGTATCTAAAGTGTCAGGATCCTGGCGCAATTCAGCCATCTTATAGTCGCCGTCTAATATTTTATAATTTACTAATTCGTTAAACTTAGGGCTATATGCCGTAAGCTTTTTGGCGTCCCAATGATCGATTATCATTCTAAAAGTTCTTATTACGGAATGGTGGCAAATTACCAGAATTTTTTTGTCAGAATATTCCTGGCTCACTTTCTTTAAGAATGTTTTTACCCGTTTGGCCAGTTTTTGGTAAGATTCTTCTTGATTACCCGGAATATCAAAATTTATTTTATCCTCAAAATAGTCCGGATACTCTTTTCTCAACTCAGCATTATTTCTTCCTTCAAATTCCCCATAGTTTCTTTCTTTTAGCAAATCGTTGATCGCTAAAGGTATTTTTAATTCTTCGTTAATAATTTCCGCGGTTTGCTTCGCTCGCATTAAAGGAGAAGTGATAATCAAATCAAACCGTTCCCGTTTTAATCGAGGAATCATTTTCTTGATTTCATCTATGCTTAATTCATCCAGCGGCACATTCGTTATTCCCTGAACCTTATTCTCTTTATTCCAATCGGTAATTCCATGGCGCATCAGAACCAACTCGGTAATATGTTTTGGTACAATGACTTCTTCTTGCCTTGGGCTCTGGGCCCCGAGCCCCGAGCTATTTTTGTACCAAACCGGAATCTGATGGCCGTACCAAATTTGGCGGGAAATGCACCAATCCCGTAAATTATCCATCCATTGGAAATACGTTTTAGTGAACTTATCGGGAATCATTTTAATCTGGCCGCTTTTAACCGCTTCGCTGGCCAGCTGTTTTAAAGATTTTCCTCGCGACGTTTTTTTATTCACGTTGACAAACCACTGCTTAGAAGGCAGGGGCTCAACCGGCGTGCCGCAGCGGTAGCAAATAGAGAGATTGTTGTTATAATCCTCCGCTTTTTCTATTAACCCCGCTTTGGTTAAATTTTCTACAAACTTTTTTCGGGCCGTTAAAACATCCAACCCCGAATATTTGCCGGCGAAGGAAGTCATTTTTCCTTGTTCATCGATAACTTTAATAATTCCCAAATTATACTTTTGAGCCCATTGATAATCCTGCAGACTGTGAGCTGGAGTTACTCCAATAGCGCCGGTTCCGAATTGCATATCTACCGCTTTATCCGCGAATACCTTTACTTTTATTTTATGCCCGGCTAAATCGATCTCCAATTCTTTTCCCAAAAGCTTCTGATAGCGTCGGTCTTGGGGATTAACGGCTAACCCGGTATCGCCCAGCTTGGTTTCGGGTCGGGTAGTGGCAATGGCGACTGGCCCGTATTTTAAGTAATACAGCTTCCCTTGCTCTTCTTTATACTCCACTTCATCGTCCGCCAGGGTGGATTGGCAATGGGGGCACCAGTTTACTACGCGATCGCCGCGGTAAATTAGGCCATCGTCATACATTTTTTTAAAAGCGATTCGAACGGTCTTGGTAAGTTCCGGGCTTAAAGTGAACTGTTCGCGGGACCAATCTAATGAAGCGCCCATGGCTTTTAGCTGCATTTTAATAGTGTCTTTTGATTTTGCGACAAAGTCATCTATGCGGGCTAGGAATTTTTCTCTTCCCAAATCATGGCGGGTCTGGCCTTCTTTCTTTAGCTCTCTTTCCACGATATTCTGAGTGGCAATGGCCGCGTGGTCCATTCCCGGAAGCCAAAGAGTTCTATCACCCTGCATGCGGTGGAAGCGGATCATGATGTCTTGATAAGCCAGCATGGCGGAATGGCCAATGTGCAGCTTGCCGGTAACATTAGGAGGAGGGAGGCTTATGGAAAAGTGTTTGGTTCTTTTTCCTGGTAATTCATCGGGATCAAAATAACCGGAATTCTCCCAGAGTTGGTAAATCTTATTCTCTACCGCTTTTGGATTGTACGCTTTAGGAATTTCTTTCATATAAGGTATTGTAACCCAGAAATTGAGTTGACGGAATAGGTTAATTATATTAATGTAGCGCATATGGTTCTTAATTTAACCTCCTGAAAAGGAAGCAAA
>PFMD01000056.1:0-26117 GCA_002784945.1 Candidatus Kerfeldbacteria bacterium CG_4_10_14_0_8_um_filter_42_10 | reverse complement strand
CACCGCCAATTTAAGTGAGATCCGTGAAGCCGCTTCCATGGGTCTTTTGGATGGTGTTACCACCAACCCTAGCCTAGTAGCTAAGGAGCAGGGAGTAAATTTCTACGATCTGCTGCGGAAGATCTGCGAAATAGTTAACGGCCCTGTTTCCGCGGAAGTAGTTTCCTTGGATTCTAATGGTATGCTGAAAGAAGCCGAGGTGTTGGCTAAAATCCACCAAAACATTACCATCAAGTGCCCCATGACCACAGAAGGTCTTAAGGCTTGCCGGGAACTCTCCGGGAAAGGGATAAAAACCAATATGACATTGGTCTTTTCACCCTCGCAGGCAATTCTAGCGGCCAAGGCCGGCGCCACCTTTGTTAGCCCGTTCGTCGGAAGGCTGGACGATTGTAGCAGCAACGGCATGGAACTGATCAAGCAAATCGTTGCTATTTACCGCAACTATCAGTTTAAAACCGAGGTGCTGGTGGCTTCGGTGCGGCATTCCATGCACGTCGTGGAATCCGCTTTGATCGGCGCGCACGTGGTGACCATGCCTTTCAATGTCATCGCTCAATTGGCCAAGCATCCCTTGACCGACAGCGGTATCGAAAAGTTCCTAAAGGACTGGGAGAATGTTCTGAAATGAAAAAGCCTCTTCTTAATGGGGCTGAACTATTTTTTGCACATTGGTTACTAAAAGGCTGTTTATCGTGTGAGCGACAGACAGTCTTTTTTATAAACAAAGAATGGTTAAGTAAGTTCCCAGTTAGGATCTACTGATAATTTCTGCCAGTCTTCACTACCATGATATGTAGCATGATAGTACCCAGCCGCGGCAATCATGGCGGCATTGTCCGTGCAAAGTTGGAGAGTAGGAAGTGAGAAATGAGAGGCGGGAAGTTCTTTCTTAACCTTAGTTTTTAGAGATTCTCTAAGTAATTCGTTGGCGGCCACTCCTCCGGAAAGCAGAACAGATTTTACTTTATACTTTTTAGCCGCTTTGATGGTTTTTTCCACTAAAACATCAATAGCCGCTTGTTCAAAAGAAGCGCATAGATTAGCTTGTAGCTGGTAGCTTGCCCGCCCGACTCGCTTCGCGATTCGAAGCGGGCGGGTAGCTGGTAGCTTAGTTTTGGATCGGTCTTTTATTAGATATAAAACAGCCGTTTTAAGTCCGGAAAAACTGAAGTCAAAATTATTTTCATTAATCATCGGGCGGGGAAGTTTGAAGGCGTCCCGTTTGCCTTTTTGAGCCAGTTGGGAAATAATCGGCCCTCCAGGATAACCCAAACCCAAAAGCTTGGCCACTTTATCAAACGCTTCGCCGGCCGCGTCATCCCTGGTTTGGCCGATTACTTGGTAATCCAGATGTTTTTTCATTAAAACCAACTCAGTGTGTCCTCCTGAAACCACCAAGGCCAACAAGGGAAATTGAGGAGCTTTGAGTCCTGAGTCCTGAGCCCTGAGCCAATTGCTATAAATATGTCCTTCTAAGTGATTGACTTTAATTATCGGTTTATTCCAGGTATAAGCAAGAACTTTGGCGGTTTCCGCTCCGACTAATAAAGAAGTAATTAAACCAGGCCCGCCAGTTACGGCAATTACGTCAATTCTGTGATAGTCCAAGCTTGCCTTTTTAAGCGCTTGGTCAATAATCGGCAAAATGTTCTTAATATGCTCCCGGGCGGCCACTTCCGGCACAATGCCGCCGGTTTTAGCATGAATATCCACCTGCGAAGAGATAACGCTGGAAAGTATCTCAAATGTAGGTGAGAAAGCGCGATTACGTAATCGCGCTTTCATTTGAACAATAGCGGCGGCAGTTTCATCGCAGGATGTTTCGATTCCAAGAATAATCATGGCTCTATTCTATCAGATTGGTTCGTAAAAGAAAAAACCGCTTATCTAAGCGGAGTTTCCTTAATTTAATTTTTTTACTTCTACTTCCCTAGTTTCATTAATTAATAACTTTTATTAGTAATCAACTTTTGTAGTTTTCGATGGAAACGCCATTCGTTCATCCGGCCGGAAAAAATTACCACCAGACCGGCGACAATGGATTCGGTTGAGCCAATTGTAGCTAAGGCCCAGCCATTATGCATTACATGCAGCAGAGAACCAATAATACCCATGATTGGGGCAAGACAAGCGCCAATAATAAGACCAAGCCGAGCCGGATTAGTGAAATCTTGAAGAAAAGCCAGTTTATTTAATTCTCTGTTTTGATTGGTTTTAACTTTGCCACTTACAACCAACTTTTTAATATTTTTGCGATACATAAAAAAAGACTGAATAGCAGTAGTAAGCGATAAAGCTACTGCTGATAAACCAAAAACGGTGCCTCCCCAAATCAGTTGCCCCGCTTGCAGCAGCCCTTCTACTGAAAAGGCGCCCCAAGTAGCCAGAGCGAAAACGGGCACTAAAACGCGGGAACGCTTGACCAGTTCGCGCCATTTAAACCCAGAGCCGCGCAGTGCCATCAATTCCGCCGATTCTCCCAATAAATCATCGGCCGAAGCAGCAAATAACTTACCCAAGCCCCGCACGTATTTTTCTAGAACGTGGGCGATCGGTCCAACGAATAACAGCGCTTTAATAATGGTCTGGGCAATTTTCGTTCGCTCTCGCGCATTATCAGCGATAACGCGAAATACCGAATAATCAACGGCTAATGGGTAAATTATTTCTGACAATTCCGTCATTAATTGTTGTTCTTTCGCGGTGATCCCGATATTTTCTTCATCAATTAATACCAAACGTTTAAAGCGAAGGCGATCGCGAATAATGGTTTCCACCGCTTGATCAAGATCACCTTGGTGAGCCTGGGCGCATTGACGATCTTCCTCCTGAAAAATGGGATAGTGCTTGTTCTTTAGGAGTTTAGGCAGCCAAGTAATAATGTAATTATTCTGGCTGTATACGCTAATGATGTGAATTGCCTTAAGAATGTTTTCGGGCGTGCGCAAAACAGTGCGTACTCCAATCGCTTTTCCCTGTGATAAAATGGTGCGAATTTTCTCTTTGCTTTCGGGGGATTTGTTAAAAATATATCTTATTTCAATCGGCAAATATTTTTCCCAATCGCATTCCTCCGGATGAGAAACCACCTCCATCTTATAAGAACCGACTGGCGAACTGCGAGGCGGTCTGGTAAATTTTTCTAGAAACATTTATTTTAGTATTGAGTTATTTCTGTTTAACTATTCAGATTTGAAAAAGTTTAATATTGGTACCGCCTAGGGGAATTGTGTCCCGGGTTGCGGCGAATGCTCCTTATGATCGTATTAGTCAATGCTCCCTTTCGACTCGCTCCGCTCGCTCAAGGTCGTTTCTGCCCTTCGACCCTTTGCTTTACAATACTCTATTTGAAAAAGAAGTAATTAATCCTGTAAGTTTAATACTGGTAGCCCCACGGGGAGTCGAACCCCGGTTTTCAGGATGAAAACCTGATGTCCTAACCACTAGACGATAGGGCCATATAATAATTTTCAATTTTCAATTATCAATTTGGCAAGGTAAAATTATCCTAGCTGAAATTTGGGGTTTAGTCAATTGGAATTAGGTGGTATTATATTAGGAAGTAGCTCGTAGCTTTTTAGCTTGTAGAAAAAGAGTCATTTCCTAATAAGCTACAAGCTAAAAAGCTAAAAGGCCAGCGCCTACAAATCAAAAACATGCTTATCTATTTTCTAATTTTTCTCCAATTTATTCTATTACTGATTGGTATAGGCTTTGTTTTGTACATAGGGTTTATTATGATTAGTTTTAAAAACACCGTTCCTTACGTTCCTACCGCTAAAAAAGTCATCCAGAAAATGATTGCCGCCGCTCATATTCAGGAGGGGGATAAGGCAGTTGACTTAGGGAGCGGAACTGGTAGGATAATATTTGCCGTTGCCAAGAAGTATCCGATTGAAGTGATTGGGGTGGAGTATTCTTGCTTACTGTATTTTGCTTCTAAAATAAAATCAGTTCTCAAAAGAAAAAAGGGTAAAGTTAAAATTATCCGAGCAGATTTTAACCATTACCCCCTTAAAAATGTTAATGTGGTTTTTTGCTTTCTCACCCTCGAAGGCCTAAGCGATATTCAAAATAAATTAAATCTAGAATTAATGCCAGGAGCGCGGATAATTTCTTACCTATTCCCATTAAAGAAAAAGGATGAATTTCAGGAATACAAGATTCCAATGCCCGATGGAAAGAAAGTGAAATATATTTTCGTCTATACGAAATTAGCACGTAATGCGTGACTCATATCCTATAGTATATGATAAGTAGGATATATTGATAAAATACGTTCAGATTAAAAGATTCGAAATCCCAAATCCGATCATTCGACTTCGCTCAGATCGCCCCGAGTGAAATCGAAGGGCGAAATCCTAAACAAATCATAAATTACAATGTTCCAAATTCCAAACAGCTACATAAATACAAGTTTGAAAAATTGTGATTTGAAATTTGTGATTTATTTGGAAATTGGAAATTGAGATTTGTAAATTAACGAGAGAGAGGGGGTGAAAAAATGGCAAAAGAAAAAGAAATTGGAAAAATAACCCATTACTTCGGTAAGATCAAGGTTGGCATTATTGAATTAACGAGTGTGCTTAAAGTCGGCGACAAAATTCATATTAAGGGTAACGCTACTGATTTCGAGCAGGGGGTTGCTTCGATGCAAATAGAGCACGAAGAGATTCCCGAAGGCAAAGCGGGCGATTCAATTGGAATTAAAGTGAATGACCAAGTTCGAGAGGGAGATTTGGTTTTTTTAGTAATCGAATAAGTTTTTAAATAATTATTGAAAAAATACTCTGGTACCACGGGTTCGGAGCACCTTTTGAGGTAGCCGAGCCTTTTTAGTACCCAAAAAGAAAAAAGGGAACCATGTATCTACACAGTTCCCCGCGCTGGTAATGCGCATGAGCGTTCTGCTGGAGGGGGCGAGGGTATTATCGTAACCTTCGAACTCTCTATGGATTTACCGCACCAAGGGCAAACTGACTTGGGCCAGTTAAACAACCCGTGGCAGTGCGGACAAAGCGCCCAGGCATTAACAGGAACTTCCTTGCTTTCCATTTTTTCCACTCCACTACAGGGTTGATAATCTGAGTTTTTCAAGCGTAACTTTAATAGAACAAAGAACAGGGGAAACTATATACTAGCAGATTATCGCATTATGTCAACCCCATTAGGGTTTGTCTAAATTTAGACAAAAATTTTCAAAAAATGATGAATTTCTAACGAGGGTCGATAATTTAATATTAAAGAAATAGGCGGAAACGACATACGGTCATTTCCGCCTAGCCTATAGGAGCTAAATACTCTCATGCGGCGTCTACATCTAAGACGTCGGCAACTTTGGGGAACTTTCTAAAGAAAGCCCGTTTCAGCTTCACAACGCCCAAGAAGCCGCCGAGAACAATTAGAGTCGTCTCGACCATCTGATATGGCGTTTTGTAGCCATTGTTCGGCTGCCAAGCTTGAACAACGAAGAATCCGACCATTGACAGCAGCCAAAGAGCGACAAGAACGCTTCCCTTACGGCTCCGGATATCGTGCAGTTTCCACCGCACGCCTTCCTTTACCAGGATGTACATTCCCAGAATCACCCAGCATGCCTCTGGCATCTCCGTTGGCACGGGATGAGCATGTCTGGAGAAAAAATCCCAGTAGTACAGTGCAAGCAGAGAAAGGGTTGGGAAGTCTACCCACCAACTCCGATAGTTGTACAATCCCCGCATTACTTTATGGAGGGACGTCTCTGGTCGCTTTACTCTTCTTCCATTCGTAATCATGATACCCTCCCTTTCCGGGTTAGATGAGATTACAGAGAGGGTCCTTCTGTTAATCCCCCTCGCATTGTCAAAGAAACATTCCATAATAGTCCGAGAAACGGTTTCTGTCAATACTGGAAATTTGATTTATCCACCAAATATCCACTTTTTGAGAAAATATTGAGATTTATGGAGTAAAAGATTAACAAATTTGCCCATTTGTTCTATAATAAAAAAGCTTATCCAGTTAAATAGGAGGCTAATTTATGGCTAAAGAAAAAGTTATCACTAACGATATTGCCGACGAGGAATTTTGGTCCGATCAGATTAAGGAAAAAGAGAACAAGAACTCTCTTACCGTAGAAGATGCCTCGGGCGAAGAATCGGAATGGTTAGATGAAAATTATGACGGCCAGCTTTCGGTAGATGTTTACCAAACCGAAAAAGACGTGGTTATTAAATCGACTATTGCTGGAGTAAAACCAGAAGATATTGATATTTCGTTTAACAATGATATGATTACCATTCGAGGAGTCCGGGAACAGCAAGAAGAAGTGAATAAAGAAGATTATTTTTATCAGGAATGCTATTGGGGAGGATTTTCCCGCTCCATTATTCTGCCGGTTGAAGTAAAAAGCGACCGCGCGGAAGCGGTACTGGAAAATGGGATTTTGACTATTACTTTACCCAAAGCGATCAGAGCTAAATCAACCACCATTAAAGTAAAAGAAAAAAAATAATTCAATTAATTATTAATCGAAGTATTATGAAAAAAATATTTTTTATGATTATTAGTGCTGGGATAGCAATGACCTTCCTGTTACTTAGTACCCAGCAGTCGCAGGCAGCTAATATCAGCGCCGGTGATTCTGGTACCGCGACAATAGTCAATGATACGGCCGCTACCGCCGCAACTTCCAGCAATTCTTATCAGCAAGCTAAAGATACTTATCAAGACGCATTGGCCAATTATCAGTCTAACCGCCAGGATTGGTTAACGGCCAAAAGCCAATATCGTAATTCTAAATCCGCTGCCGATCTAGAGAACGCCTTAACTAAGGCGAAAAATCATTTAATTAAAACCACTAATGTCATGATGGCGTATTTAACCGCAGTCAAGACGCGGTTAGAGAACACCGAGAACATTGATTCGTCTTTGCTTCAGAGTTTAACTGCCGAAATTGATTCCGATATCAGCTGGCTCCAAACCAAACAGGCTGAAATAAACAATGCTGCTAATAAAGATGACCTTATTGCGGCAGCGGCGACTCTTAAAAGCCGCTGGGACGAGATTAAAGCCAGAGTCTTTAAATATGTCGGCAGCATATTAGCGGGTAAGGTGGAAACAGCAATAATAAAACTAGAAAAAGCAAAAGACACTGTTCATGATAAAATAAATTTACTAGAAGAAAATGGACAAGACGTTACAAAGCTTAAAAATCTGGAGACCGATTTTATTCAGAAAATAGATCACGCCAAGGATCAGTTAGCAAAAGCAAGAGAAAAATTTAACCAGATCAGTTCCATTGCCGAGGCAAGGAATTTATTCAACGAAGCAAAAGGATTTCTGGAATTAGCGAATAAATATGTAAGAGAAGCGTGGCAAGCGCTTCAGTCCATTATTACCGAACTCAAACAGAGCCGCATTCACTATCAAGAGCGAAGCGGTACGGGCACCATTCAGGTTGAAGGAAACGGCAGTATCAAACTTAGCGGCAGCGGCAAGGTGGCTGGAACTACTGACACCGGCGCTACAGCCGTAGTCACTGATAACGAAGGAGATGCCGTGGTTGATACTCAAGGCCAGGGCCGTAAAGAAGAGTTAGGCAATAATCAAACCAGATACACGGGATTCGGCAGCATTGAAGTTACCGGGAGTGATGTCGAAGTGAAAATTACCGGCAGCACTTTAGACATTGATGCTTCAGGAACCGGGGTGGTGATAATGACGGGAACCGGCACTTATCAAATTGGTGATGGCGAAACTCAAGATATTCCGGCGGCTGGCGTTAAAATAACTTTTACTCCCGCTTAAATAATTAACTTTCCAAAATTATGAAAAGCTCAGCGATTATTTTTATCATCATAATAATTGTATTGGTGATAGTAGGGGTATGGTACTATCAAAGCACCAGAACGGAAGAAACTGTGACCAATAGCAATACTAACGTTAATGCAGCGAACATTAATTCCACCGGTGCTAATGCCAACACTAATACTAATAGTGTTACTGATGACAAGGGGACTATTGTGGATGTTTCCGAGCTAGAAAATGTTAATGTAGAAAGCGATCTTTCTGAAGCAGGAACCGCAGAAACAGAACTAACCGCCCCGGAACTGGATACTGACATTTCCTTTTAATCCAAGATTTATTCTCAATAAAATGGAGGCACGCATTATCCGCATCGCGGAAGATTATGCTATTCTCAAATTATCAAACCAAGAAGAATTAAAGTGGCCGCTGAAAAAGCTGCCATCCGGAGCGCAAGAAGGCGTGTCAGTTTGGCTTGAATTAAAAAGTAAACCATCTCTAAATAATAATAACGGATTTTCTAGAGATTTTTTAAATGAGATTTTAAAAGAAGATAGCAAGATATCTTAAAAATAATCCCCATCGGATAATTGATTCCTATGCCAAAAGCTAAAAAAAAATCAAAACCGGCCCCTAAGAAAAAAACGGAACGTCATTTACTCGCCATTATAATTATAGGAATCTTTGTTGTTTTAATTATCGGAGGCGCTGTTTTAATTTACCCAAATTATTACCACAATAAAGTGTTTCCCGGGATAAAGGTGGGCAGTATTGATTTGAGCGGCAAAACTTATTTGGAAGCGCTTGATCTAATTGATTCACCCATTAATTCTTTCAATAAAGAAGGATTAGTTTTTACCTATCAAGAAGAAAAAGTGGCGCTCCAACCTACGTTGGTAGGAACGGATATAGGCTCTTCTTACGAGATACTAACCTTTGATAGTAATGCGACGATTCAGGAAGCCTATTCTTTTGGCAGAAGGGGTAATTACTGGTCGAATTTTAAGGAACAGTTAGCCGCCTTGATTTACGGTCAGCCCATCAACTTGAATTATTATTTCAATGCTAAGGAAGTAGAAAATTCCCTGATCCAAAATTATAGCCAGTTCGAATTTCCTCATAAAGATGCTTCTTTGAATTTTAATCAGAACGCCTTTTCTATTATCCCTGAGGAACAAGGACGAATATTTGATTATCAAACAATCGTAAACGAGATGGCTGATAACGTCAGGAATTTAGAATTCCAGCCGGTTTATTTAGAGCTTGAACCTGACCCGCCTCAAATAACCGAAAATCAAGCGGTCAGTCTATTGATTCAGGCCGAAGCAATTGCTGACTTTGCTCCCTTAACCGTTCGATACGGAGAGCAAAACTGGGAAATTAATAAAGAAACATTCAGCGATTGGCTGGATTTTCGTTTCACGGATTCAAATTCCACGAGTCAAAATGAAATTTGGGTTGGATTGAATCCCGAAAGAGCTGGTGATTATTTGGAATCTTTGCGAGAAAAAATTGATGTTCCAGTAAAAGAAGGAAAATTTAAAATAGAAGAAGGGAAGGTAACCCAATTTCAAGCCAGCCAACCAGGAATCAGTTTGGCAATTTTATCAAGCGTTCAAGCTTTAGAGAGCAATTTCATTAAAGGCAATAAAAAAGAAGCGGAATTAATGGTGCAAGAAGAACAACCTGAGATTACCACCGAGAATATAAATAATCTGGGTATTAGAGAATTAATTGGAACAGGAAAATCTGATTTTTCCGGAAGTCCCCGAAATAGGCGTGCCAATATTCAGTTGGGAGCGGATAAACTTAACGGTATTTTGATTAAACCCGAGGAGGAATTTTCTTTACTAAAAGCCTTGGGGAAATTCGAGGCCTCTGAAGGCTGGCTGCCCGAACTAGTGATTAAAGGCAATAAAACCGTGCCGGAGCTGGGCGGTGGAGCCTGCCAGTTTGGAACCACAATGTTTCGGGCGGCGCTGGACACCGGATTGCCAGTTACCTCCCGCCGTAATCATTCTTATACCGTTTCTTATTACTATCCCATTGGAACCGATGCCACCATTTATGATCCGGCGCCTGATCTTAAATTCATTAATGACACTAAAAACTATATTTTACTGCAGACTAAAATTGAAGGGAATGAATTAATTTTCGAAATGTGGGGTACCAAAGACGGTCGGATTGTCGAAAAGACCGATCCCCGCCTTTCTGGCTGGCAAAGTCCTCCGCCCACAAAAACAATTGAAACAGAAGATTTGGCGCCGGGCCAAGTTAAATGCACCGAAAGGGCCCATCAAGGAGTTTCCGCGGAATTTGATTACAAAGTAACTTATTCTGACGGTGAAGTTAAAGAAGAAACCTTTCAAAGCAAATACAAACCCTGGCAGGAAGTATGCTTATTAGGAGTAGAGAAAAAAACAATAGAAAGTCCACCAACTTCCGTTGAGTAAAAAAAATAGTAAATAAAAAAACCTTCTTTACGTATTAGGTATAATAAAGGTTAATTTTTATCCCGTTAGAAGCTTGTTTCTAGAAAGTATTAACTCTCATTATTAATTAATGCTAATTAAGTCGGGGCTTCTACCGGGATGAATGCTTAAATGAATAGCGAACGCGGGGTTTAATACCCCGTGTGAACCCCGTTTATAAACTTATTTCTAACGGGGTGAGCTTCTAACGGGATTTATTTCAGAAAATTATCTTATTGCGCTTAGAGTTATGGGCTCGGGACCTTGGGCTTAGAGCTCACGGCTCAAAGCCCTTAGCTCTTAAGTTAATATCCGCTGAGCTGCGCTCAAGAGAATTCATCTGAGGGAAATCCCAGGAGAACCCGGAAGAAACCTAAAGATGAATTCCCATGCTTGTCGTGAGCGCAGATCGGCAGATACTAATGTTAATTTACCCGATAAATGTCCGGTTCTTTTGTTTGTTTTTCTAAAACAGGCAATCTTATCATACCTGTAAAATCTTGTCAAGAGTGTAATTATTTGCTAGAATTCGGGTACAAATTAGCCAAAATTAGAAAATTATCAATCTAAATGGCCCAAGATCGCATCATCACAGCTAAAGAAAAAACGGAAGATAAAACTCTCGACCTTACCTTAAGGCCTAGGAGTTTAAAAGAATTCGTCGGGCAGGAAAAAATAAAAGACAACCTTTCCGTTTTTATGCGTGCCGCCAAACAGCGCAAGGAGCCGATTGAACACGCCTTATTGTACGGCCCGCCCGGAATCGGTAAAACCACTTTGGCTCATATCATAGCCAATGAGATGGGCGTGAATATTAGAGTGACTTCAGGACCAGCCATTGAGCGTGCTGGAGATTTAGGATCCATTCTTACGAATCTGGAAGATGGCGACATTCTTTTTATTGACGAAATTCACCGTTTGCCCAGAACGGTCGAAGAGGTATTGTATCCTTCCATGGAGGAATTTCTGCTGGATATTGTGGTAGGTAAGGGCCCAGCGGCCAGGACACTCCGTTTGGAACTGCCCCGTTTTTCCATTATCGGCGCCACTACGCGAGCGAGCCTTCTTTCCGCTCCCTTAAGAGACCGTTTCGGCATCACTTATCGCTTGGATTTTTATGCCGATGATGACGTCGGAAAGATTATTAGCCGTTCCGCCAAAATACTTGGTATAGAGATAACGAATGACGCGGTAAAAGAAATTGCTAAAAGAGCCAGACGTACTCCTCGGGTGGCCAACCGGCTGTTGAAACGGGTGCGGGATTTTGCCCAGGTGCAGTCCTTAAATAAAATCAGCTTGGACGTTGCCAGCGTATCACTGCAGCGTTTAGAAATTGATAATTTAGGATTAGATTTAATCGACCGTCGTATTTTGGAAACAGTCATTGAAAAATTCAATGGCGGCCCGGTAGGAATTAATACCATAGCCGCCGCTACCAGCGAAGAAAGAGACACGATTGAAGAAATTTACGAACCATTTTTGTTACAAGTGGGATTTTTAGCCAGAACTCCCCGGGGCCGCGTGGTAACTGAATCGGCTTATCGGCATTTAGGAGTGGAACCGCCGACCGATCTTCAAAGCAAATTAATTTAGCTTATCGGGCATTAGCTTTTTGATAAGTTGGAGGTATGGTATGATATATGACTTTAGGCTGTGGGCTTAGGGTTTTCGCTTGTTGTTATATTGTTTTATTGTTAAATTGTTAAAGTAATTACAACAAAGTAACGGTAAAACAATAAAGCAATATAACAAGAAAACAATTATTTAATGACTCCAAATCAAAAATTAAAGAGCTAAGAACAAAAACCAGGAAGCCAAAAAATGACCTTCCCTCTCTACATCATTTTAATATTATACTTAATTGCCATCGTATTTTATTTAATATTAAGTGTAATTTTGCTGTATCATATTTTTAGGTTCGGTTATTGGGATTCTTCCACTAAAATGATGGTTTTTCTTTATTTTACCGGTTCGTTGATTATTTTAGTTTCCACCGGTATCTATGTTGCGGGAATCAATTGGAGCGAGTCCGTATCAATTTTAAACAATATGGAATTTAATATTAATTTTTTCTAATCCTAACTTTTTCCGCCAAAGGCGGATCAGCCTCCGGCTGAAATTTTTCACTTTTAACTTTCCAAGATGGACCCTTATAAATATTTTCCTGACCGCCGGCCAAACGAAGAAGTGGTTATGTTGTTAAGAAGGCATTGGCATTCTATTTTACGCAGCTTTTTACTGCTGGTAGCGGAATTTTTTTTGCCGTTAATTACTATTTTTGCTTTTTTCAGCTATACCGACTTTGTTTTTGAAAAAGAAAGCCCGATAGGCATTATGATAATTTTAGGAGGAAGTGCCTATTATCTTTTTATTTGGCTTTTCTTTTTTAGCCATTGGATCGATTATTACTTAGATGTTTGGGTGGTCACTAATCAGAGAATTTTGAACATTGAACAAGAAGGGCTGTTTTCCCGAACCATTTCAGAGTTGAATATGGAAATGATTCAAGACGTCACCAGTGAAATGAAGGGAAAATTAGCCACTATCCTTAATTTTGGCAACGTTTATATCCAGACCGCCGGGGAGCAAAGACGCTTTATCTTTGAAAATATTCCGGAGCCTCGACAAGTAGCGTCAAAAATTATTGCGTTGCATCAAAAGGCGGTAAAAGAAACGGCCGTACAAGAAATCAAAGACGCCGTAGCGAAACCACTAGTAGCAAAAGATACCATTTCTCCATCTCAAAAAAATGAAACTAAAATTATTTGATTTTCCGCTCCCAAAAAAGCATATCGCCCAAAAACCAGTAAGCCCTCGAGATCGCTCGAGGCTTTTAGTATTAGACCGGAAAAACGGCAAAATAGCCCATCACCAATTTCATGAAATTGAAAATTTCTTAAACTTCGGCGATGTTTTAGTATTGAATAATTCTAAAGTGATTCCCGCCCGGCTATGGGGGAAAAAGGAAACTGGGGGTAAAATCGAAGTATTCCTACTTAATAAAATGTCCATCCAAGTTTGGGAAGTGCTAATTGGCGGCAAAGGAAGAAAAATAGGGTTGAAAATTAATTTTCCCCATGGTCTAAAAGGAGAGATAATAAAATCAAAACAGAACGGTATCTGGCAAGTCCGATTCAATATTGGCGGAAAGAAATTCCAAAGTATTCTTAATGAAGTCGGAGAAGCTCCCACCCCTCCTTATATTAAACAGAAATCCAATCTTGAAAAATATCAAACAGTCTATGCGAAAAAAGAAGGTTCGGTGGCTGCTCCTACGGCCGGCTTCCATTTTACCAGCAAACTGATTAACCGATTGAAAAAAAAGGGGATTCAATTCGAGTTCGTCACGCTCCATGTCAGCTTCGGCACTTTTCAGCCGGTAAAGGAAGAGAATATTGAAGAGCACAAAATGCATCCAGAATTCGCCGAGGTAAAAAAAGAGGTTCTGGAACGGTTGGTTAAAGCGAAAAGCGAAGGCCGAAGAATCGTGGCGGTCGGGACGACCAGCGTGAGGGTTTTAGAAAGTATGGCTCGGGGCTTTGGGCAAAGGGCCCAGAGCGCGAAGCCCAGAGCCCAGAGCTTTAGTGGCTGGATAAACCTTTTCATCTACCCTGGTTATAAATTTAAATTCGTCGACGCTTTAATCACTAATTTCCATCTTCCTAAATCTACTCTGTTAATGTTAGTTTCCGCTTTCGCCAGCAGAAAGAAAATTATTAAAGCTTACGAAACAGCAAAAAAGAAAAAATATCGGTTTTACTCTTTTGGAGATGCCATGTTTATCCAATAAAAAATCCGAGGATGAAACCTCGGATTTTTTGAAACAACTAATCCTTAGTAATTCGATTCCCAAAATCCAATGTCTGGTTTCAATCCGTTATAATCCCAATAAACTTTATCCCCATTGCTGTAATTAATGTTTTCTTTACAGGTTAACGTATTGGATTCATAATCTACTCCAATAATAGTACAGGTTTGGCTGTTAATTTTTACTTTTTCCCTATAAGGCAAGCCGGGGTAATTATCAACATTGTGAAAATACTTAGCATCTTGAACCGTTATTGCATTGGAACGGTTTCCTCCCGCGGTGTAAGTCAAAGGCACCCCTTTATTAACCAGTGCAGAACCCGCTTGAAGCTGAAGATTATAATTTGCTTGGTCAACGAATAACGGATCTACTGCCAGAGAATCAAATGTTCCATCAGTGCGATGTTCATTGGGATATTCTTCCTGTATGTTATAGTCCAGACAGCTTGTTCCTTGATCGGGCGTGAGGCATAAATCATTTGATCCGATGCGAATAGTTTTTCGCTTGTTAGTCTCGATCGTGTAGTAATCGTTGCCGTTCCAATCCGCATTTCCGCCGCAGTCTCCTCCATTAAGATCGCAGCTGATAATGCCGTACAAGCTGGAACTTCCTGAGTTATGATTGCCGTTGCCATTTACCACAAAAATGTTATTTTTGATTTTGAGATCGGTCGCTTGATTTGGTTTGAGAAAAGAGGCGTATCCTCCGTAATTGCTGAAATTTACCCGATCCAGCGGCGATTGATCTTTAACAATCGTGTTATGGAATATTCTAGAATCGCTTGAGCCCATGGAAAAATCGGTATTGCCCGATCCTTGTACTATGTTGTGATGAACACGCCATCCTGGTTGTCCGCCGAGTTGTAATCCTTTATCACCGCCCCAATCCTCGTCATCTTCCAAATCTCTTAGGCCGTTATTAACTAATTGGTTATAACTGAAAGTCACTCCCCAAGCGCCGCTGTTGTCGAATCCCGATTCAAAAGAGTTATAAATATAGTTTTTAGTAACAACTGAACCGGTCACTGAATTTTGGCAAGCCCCCTCCGAGTAGCAGATTGATATCCCTTTTCCGTCGTTATTCCTGATTTGATTGCCATTGATGACAAATTGGCCCTCTCGGCCATTAGGAGTATTGATAATAATGCCATGGCCGGTGCTGTCTTCACGGAATACCGCTCGTTTTATCTGATGGTCACCTAAGTTCATGCCGCTGGGAACGTAAAGGTAAACATAACCGTCTTGATCTCCACCCGTGGTCCATTCATTTTCTGTTAAAAGAGAAGGGTTACTTTCCGCTTCGTAATTGTAAACAAGTTGCTGACCATCTAAATACATTAGTTCCGGTCCGCCATTACAATAACCGTGACTGAGGTAGGAACATTCCGTTCCTTTAGTCGAGCGGTAAATATTTCCAGCGTATTGATTCCAATCGTCACCGGTTCCCGCATTAATACCTTGATGTCTTAAGTTGCCTTGTTTTCTGGTAATGCCATTTTTCAATATCAGATTTTTTTCCATGGTTACGCCTGGGCATCCGGCTACAAAAGTTCCGGCAACCTGATTAAGACCAATCGCCGTATTTCTAACGGTCAAATAATTATTGGCACATGGTGAAGTATCGGCGGTTTTTATTCCATATTCTTGGAAGTGTGCGATGCTTATATTCTCAATTGTCCAGTATCTTTGGTTGTTGGAACTAATGCCGTAATTTTTTTGAGGAACGGAAATAAAGTGATATTGCGTGTTGCTTATTTTGAAGTAAATCAAATTTGCGCTAGCGTCATAGGTCCATTGATTCTCGTCTAAATATCCCGCTACATTAGAAGAGGGGAACGGCCAAACTTCCTCTATGTAACTATTGTCCACCGCTAATCCGACTGGACGATTTACCGGTGAAGTGACAGAATAAACGCTATTGCCTAGAGAGGTAAAGTTAGTGATAATTTGGGAACCACTAATTAGCACCGGTTCATTTTTGAAAGTACTAAGTTTAATGGGAGCTTCGGCGGTTCCACTTTTTTCTAAATTAACCGATTCGTAGTAGATCCCTGTTCTTATATAAATAGTATCTCCTGGTTGAGCCAGACTGTTTGCTGATACGGCGTATTGAATTGTACACCAAGGTCTGTTAATTGTTCCCCCGGTATTACTATCGATGCATTTATTAGATCGATTGTTTACAAAGTAAGAATTTTGATAAAAAGATAAAAGTCCCGTTTTATTATAAGCTAGTCCGAAAGAAGCAAATCCAAAAATTAGATAAATACTACTTAAGGTAATAACTAAAAGCAAGGTGGCGTCTTTTAGTTTTAGTTTTTGTTCTGTAATGGTTAGAAGTTTGGCCTTCATAATATTTGTGCGTTAATAATAATTTATTTAATTATACTAATATATTTTATTGATTTCTACTCCCGTATAATAATACGGTAAAATATCCTTATAGTCTTCCCCCTCTTCCGCCATAGCGCGGGCACCATAGGCGCTCATTCCTACGCCGTGGCCCAAAAGCTCCATTCCTTCGCAGGCGGGGTCAGGAACAGAAACCAACCAGGGATACGGTCCGCCGGACCAAACCTCTTCCCACGATCTGGTGCGGCCGTCCGTCTGGGAAAAATAAGGAGTAACCACAATCTCATTTTCATAAGTTACCATTTCACCCGCCGTATCCAGAATTGCTTGGGTAATATTGGGTGAGCGCAGTTCAAATCCATAACCTCGATAAACCTGGTCATAAGTGGCATCAACGGTAAAGTTTTCATCCGCATGTTTTGTGCCGGTTTGAATGTGGTACATGGCGTAGGTGCGGGCCGCTACCAGCAAAGCCTTAAGATAATCGGCATCATTATCGTTTCCCGCTTCCGCTATTCCTCTTAAATATGATTCCAGCGGCAGTTCGTTGATCACCCATAACCGGTCGGTGCTTTCGGCATAATATATTTCTAAAATTCCTCGAAAGCGATTGTCATTCAGTTCAGCATTCCAAGCAGGCTGATTTTCAAAATTAGTGATTTTCAAAATGGTATTTGTTTTAGGAATAAAGCGCAGCGGCAAATCAGATAATTTTTCCGCTCCATTGACGGTTAAATGATACTTATTGTCAGTTTGATCGTAATTGACGTTACTGACTTTGTTCTTAGGATAAAGGCCGATTAGCTCGTTATTAGTATCCCTTATTTCATATTGGCCATCGCCGGTGATTTCAACTGCGCTGGAAGTGGCATAAAGCCCGACCCTGATATCCGGTTCTCCTTCTATTGCCGCTACCGGTTCGGGCGGGGCCGCAACGATAATGGGAATTTCTAAATATCCCCCCGTGATCCAAGTGAGATTTTCGGCCACTAAATTAAATTTTTCGCTATAAACACCCGGCGTTTCAGGAGCCTGTAAAGCAAACTCAAAACGGCCGGTTTCCCCCGGTTTTACTACCCCCGTTTTCATAATCGCCGGCCGGTAATACTGGGGCCAGAAAACATGTCGAAAAGGACTTTCTCTTCCACTCGGAGCGGTGACGTTTAAAGCGATAAAATGTTCGCTATTCCGGTACCATGTTTCCGAACCGGTGTTTTTGAAATCAACCCAAAAAGTAATTGCTTTGCCCGGTTCGATCGTGACGTCTTGATAAGCCTGTTCTACTTTTTGGGCGGCAAAATGCGGTTTGGGATTGCCGACGCGCATGGCAATTTCTAAATTACCGCCCTCAATCCAGGTTAAATTTTCCGCGACCAGCCCGAACTGCTCGACATATTCATCTTCTTTGGCGGGTGCGGTCAGGGCAAAGCGGAATAAACCGGTTTCCCCCGGTTTTACTACCTCCGTTTTCATAATCGCCGGCCGGTAATACTGGGGCCAAAAAATATCTCTGAATTGGCTGGTTCTTCCCGGCGGATTAGTGACATTCATAGCAATGAAATGATCGCTGTCCTGACGCCAAGTTTCGGTTCCGGTATTTTTGAATTTTGCTTCGAAAGTAATTCTTTTTCCCGAAGCGATGTTGATTACGTTAACGGTTTTCCAAATCAACTCCGCTTGGTATGGCTTGTTTTCTACCTTAACACCTAACACCCTGGGCATTTCTTCAATTTTGACAACAACCGGTTCGGTATCAGGGTTAAAAGGAACGGAAATAAAATAATCACCCACGTAGCCTCTTTTCAGCAGGGTGCTTACTTGGGTGGTAGTTTGAAAATTCGATTGAACGGTATTAGTTATGATAATATCAGTAGTACTGGCCTGGGCTAAGTTTATGGGGGCTTTGGTTTCGTAATAACGATTAACCTGATTCAGAGCGAAGGCGGCGCCCGCTACGATTACTAATACTAAAGAAACCCAGCCGAGTTCCTGAATAAAAAGTTTTTGTTTTTGTTTAATCATTGGGAAAATGAAAAAGCGCTTTTATTAATCTTAAATTAAAAGCACTTTTCGAAAGGATTTTTAGATCCTATCGCTATTATAGTATCATAAAAAATTCTATTTGTCAATCAGCTGGTCAACTCATTATTAATGGTGATATGATGCAAAATGTTATAAGATAACTATAAGTTAAGGGCGGGGTCATTAGCGGGTCCCGTTTTCTAAAAGCAGATATACCGAGAATATGTCTTTAACCCAAAAAATAGCCCGAAATACAATAATTCAGATTACCGGAAAAGCAATTTCAACGGCCATCAGTTTGGCAGTGGCGGCAATGCTTTTCCGCTATCTTGGCAAAGAAGGGTATGGTAACTACACTACAGTCATCGTCTTCTTGCAGTTTTTCGGCATTTTAGTGGATATGGGTTTGTATATTATCCTGACTAAAAAAATTTCTGAAGCCGGGGCTGATATTGACTCCCTAGTCGGAAATATTTTTACAATTAGACTAATTTCCGCCGTTCTGTTCTTAGGATTAGCGCCAATCATTGTTTTATTTTTCCCCTATCCTCATATTATTAAGGTGGGGGTAGCTTTTACCAGTTTTTCCTTTTTGTTCATTACTTTAAATCAAATACTGCAGGGAGTATTCCAAAAGAATCTTAAAATGGGATGGGTAACCATCTCGGAAATACTGGGCCGGGTGGTTTTGTTTGTTGGAACCTATTGGGCTATTTCTGCTAAAAAGGATCTTTTAGCGATCCTTTGGATGGTAATTTTAGGATCTTTAACTAATTTTATTTTCACCCTTCTTTTTTCCAGGAAATTTGTCCGGATTCGGCTATCCTTCAATTTCAACGTTTGGAAACAAGTGATTTTTGAAACTTATCCCATTGCTCTGGCAATTTTATTTAACCTGATTTATTTTAAAACGGATACCATCATCCTTTCTTTATTTAAATCGCAAGAAGACGTGGGCATCTACGGCGCGCCTTATAAAATATTAGAAGTACTGGCCACCTTCCCGGCCATGTTTGCCGGGCTGACCATTCCCGTACTCACTTATGCTTATACCAGAAATGATCTGGAGCGGTTCAAGCGAGTGTTAAGAAAAGCTTTTGACTTCATGGCATTAATTTCGGTGCCGATGATAGTCGGAACCTATTTTATTGCGAAGCCGGTAATTGATTTTATTGCCGGTGCCGAGTTTGCCGCATCGGCCCAAGTCTTGCAAATTATCATTGTTGCCACCGGGATTATTTTTATTGGCAATTTATTCGGACATACCATAGTGGTGATTAATAAACAGAAACAAATTTTATGGGCTTACGCCGCGATTGCCGTAGTAGCGGTGGCCGGTTATTTGATTTTTATCCCAAGGTACTCCTATTTTGGCGCGGCCTGGATGACCGTAGTTTCGGAATTGCTAATTACCATTGCTTCAATCTACGTAGTTTGGAAAAACACCAAAGTATCGCCTTCGCTCACCCTATTTTTTAAAGCGTTATTGGCCAGCGGTGTAATGGGGGTGGTACTATTCTTTCTAACTAATCAATCATTGTTAATTATGATTGTCGTTGGTATTGCGGTCTATTTCGCCATTCTTTATCTGCTTAAGGGCGTCTCTAAAGAAATGATTAAAGAAATTATCGCCTTAAAATCTAAAGACGCTTAAATGACCAATCGTAACATCCTTATTCTGAAGTTTCCTTATTCCTCGCTTTTCGGCGGCGGTGAGCAGCATACCATTAACTTAGTAGAAGGATTAAGAAAAAAAGGATTCAGCTTTTTTCTTGTTTCTTCTTGCCCGGTTTTACTAAAAGAATTTAAAAACCGGCACTGGCCCGCTAAAAAAATTTGGGCTCCTCGAGAACCGGTATCTAAAGGAAGCTTGATTTTATTTCCCTTTCTGGCTCCTTACTTTTTTTTCCGGCTTTTTGGATTGCTAATAAACTATCGGATTAGCCGCCGGATCAGCCTCCTGTACTGTTTTTCTTTGACGGAAAAGATATTAATTACTTTACCCGCCAGAATTTTAGGAATTAAAGTGGTTTGGATTGAACATGTCACTACGGAACGCTGGCTAGCCCTTAATCCTTATAAGATTTTTTATCGTTTCTCTTCCCGTTTTGCCGCAATTGTGGCTATTTCTGAAGTGATTAAGAAACAGTTGATTAGAGAAATAAGAATCAACCCTTCTAAAATATTAGTAATCTATAATGGCGTTGATTTCCCCCCGGTTAACTTTCTTGATTTTAAATCAAGAGTGAATAAAAAAGGGTTTATTATCGGGGTAGTCGCTCGTTTGGAAAAAGAAAAAGGCATTGAATATTTACTGCGCGCCGTTGAAATAGGACAAGAGGTAATCCCTCAAATTAAGCTTATTGTTGTGGGCGACGGGAGCCAGCGAAAAAACCTGCAATGGTTAGCCAGCAGCATTGGAATCAGCAGCAAGGTTCAGTTTGTAGGATTTCAAGAGAATATTAAGGGCTGGATTCGCAATTTTGACGCCTTGGTGTTGCCCTCGGCAATAAGAGAATCTTTTGGTATTGTGTTAATTGAGGCAATGGCAAATTTGAGGCCGGTGATTGCCAGCCGAATCGGAGGAGTAACCGAGATTATCGAAGATAAAAAAACCGGACTGCTGGTTGAACCGGCTAATGCGGAAAGTCTGGCTCAGGCCATTATCTATCTTCACAGCCACCCCCAAGAGGTTTTAGAAATAATCAAGCATGCCCGAGCCAAAGTGGAATCATCTTTCACTAAAGATAAAATGATTGATGCTTTTGAGAAATTATTCGTTACCTTACTAAGGTAGTTTGAATCTCATGATTTCTCTTAATAAACCGGACTATTTTTCTAACAGATATTTTTACCCGCTGGTTTTTGTTACGTTTATTTTGGGAATTGGCCTGGGCTATTTTAGTTCCATATCTGCACCTATTTTGATAATAGGCGGACTGTTGCTGGGAATCATGGCCATCTTCATATTTAAGCAACCGATAATCGGAATTTTTCTGATTGCCTTTTTCTTGCCCTTTGAAAGAATCGGAGCTTACGAATTAGGAGAATTGACCATTAGAATAAGCCAGGTTTTAGCCATCGTCACCGTTTTAGGGTGGTTTTTTTATCAATTATTTAATAGTTCTTTTTATTTCAAGAAAAATCCTTTAAACCTTCCCTTAACCATTTTTCTTTTAGTCAATGTTGTTTCTTTGATCAACGCGGAAAATTTAGAACGTTCCGTATCAGTTTTAATTTATACTATTTTTACGGTTATTTTCGGCTTGCTGGTTCCTCAGTTAGTAACCAGAAAAGAACAAATCGATAAGATCGTGAAAATAATCATTATTAGCGCTTTTATTGTGGGGGCATTCGGGATTTTTCAATTTCTTGGTGATACGGTTGGGCTTCCTCAATCCATTACCGGATTGCGCGATCTTTATACCAAAGAAGTGCTGGGCTTTCCCCGCATTCAATCAACCGCTTTAGAACCACTGTACTTTGCTAATTATCTGCTTATTCCCCTAGGTTTGCTGTGCGCTTTATTCTTGAGCAAAGACCTGCGGTTTAAACACTATCAATTGGCCCTCCTGCTGGTTTTACTGGGCATTAATCTAGTGCTGACTGTATCACGAGGAGGGTATTTAGCCTTTACCGCCTTATTGGTGATAGTTGGCATATTTTATTTTAGAAGCTTGCTTACCCCTAAAAAAATAATTATTGGAATAACCGCGATTATTCTGATTTTTTTCGTGGCCACTCGTTTTTTAGGGCTGGGGGATTCTTTGAACTTAGAAATATTCAGAGGCCACGTAGTAAACGTCTTTTACGGAGCGGCCTACAGCGAAAGAGTAGAAACATTGCAAACAGCGCTGGCCGGATTTCATCTTCATCCCTGGGTTGGAATCGGCGTAGGCGGATTCGGCCCCTTCGCTGCCGTGCATCCTTATGTTCCTCCCCCGGAAGGATGGCGGATAGTTAATAATGAATTTATTGAGTTATTGTCAGAAGTCGGGCTGTGGGGGCTTTTGAGCTTCAGCGTAGTGATTTTAATTATCATTTTTCGTTCGCTGAAAGCAATTCAAATAGGACAAGACAAAAATCTAAAAGCGGTAATGATTGGCCTGCTTGCCGCTTTTGTGGGGGTGCTGGTTCAATACCTGACCTTTTCCGTGCTCTATATTATGCACGTTTGGTTTTTAATTGGTCTTATGATTTCAGTGCAAAACATTATTTTTGAAAAAGAATGATCACAACTATTTCGCTTATTATTTTTGGATTCTTATTTTTCTGGCTCGCCTGGAAAAGAACCGATTGGGGCGTGGCCGCAATTATTGTTCTGTTGCCCAGTTATTTAATCAGATTCAAAGTTATGGGCTTTCCCTCAACGTTGTTAGAAATGATGATTTTATTGCTGTTTGTTGCCTGGCTGGCAAAAAGGCTGGTTTTCCCTCAGTCAGAAAAAATTAATTTTTCGCAATTTTGGTGGTTGGGCCTCCTGTTTTTATTGTCGGCGGTTTTGGCAATCTTTATTTCCCCTGATTTAAGAGCAGCATTGGGAATATTTAAAGCCTACTTCTTGGAGCCGCTCGTTTTCTTTTTCATATTTGTTAATGTCATTCGTTCCGTACCGCAAATCAAACTAATTCTTTGGGCGATCGGGATCTCGGCCCTTTTTGTTTCTTTAATAGCTTTGTGGCAATATCTCAATTTGATTCCTAGCTACGAACCATGGATTTCGGAAACCCCCAAAAGAGTTACTTCTATTTTTGAATATCCCAATGCCGTTGGTTTATTTCTGGCTCCGATTGCCGTATTATTCTTGGGAATTTTTCTATTAGCTCATACGACTGGTAATTATAAAAACGAAAAAACAAAAAACAAAACTAACCGTTTTGTGTTGGGAGTAATCCTCTTTTCATTACTGGCGGTTGTTTTTTCCTTTTCCCGGGGAGCAATCTTAGGTATTCTGGCCGGCGTCGTTTTCTTCAGCTTTTTCAGCCGCTACAAAAAATGGATTTGGTCCATCCTTATTCTAGGAACAATCCTTTCTTTGATTATTCCCCAAAGCCGGTCGCTTATTTATGAGATTGTGACTTTTCAAGATGTTTCCACGGATGTTCGAACCGTCTTGTGGCAAGGGGCCTGGAACTTATTGAAAGACCGGCCGCTGCAAGGAGCGGGGTTGGCCGGTTTTCCCGAAGTTTATGATCAGTACCGTTTAATTAAGCATACGGAGTTGCTGCTTTATCCTCATAATATTATATTAAACTTTTGGACAGAACTGGGTCTAGCAGGATTAGTGATCTTTATTTGGTTGATTGTTAAATTTTTTATCCAGGGAATAAAAGCACGAGCTCATCGATTAATGTTTGATTCTAATTTTTCCTTTAGCCTTCCTCTGGCTTTATTAGGCACCATGATTGCCATATTGGTTTATGGCTTGGTAGATGCGCCGTATTTTAAAAATGATTTATCCGTATTTTTCTGGCTAGTCGTTGGATTAATGGCGGTAGCTGGGAAAATAGCAGACAATAAAATAGAAATGGAAAAATCTTTTCACTAATCGTCTATAAGAATTAATACAATTTTGTATTAAAAAAACCGGGTATCACGCCTGGTTTTTTGTAAGTTATGTTAATTGCCGTGTTACTTATTGTAATGCACGGGCATATAACTCGTGCTATTAACAGTAAACCCTGTCGCTTAAAATATCTGATAGTATCTGCGGTAGCGCAGGATAATACAATGATAAGTTTCTTACCGCAGGGCATGCTTTAATAGTCAAGTGACGGGATAAACCAAAAACAGGACGCCTGTTTGAATGTGATTTTACAATATAACTGTATATTTTGTAAAGTCCTGTTTTTGTTTTTAACGTATAAACATTTGACTTTCCTATAAATGTTGATAAACTAACGCCTAAGAAGATGGCTCATTAACATCTCTTAGTAACACAAACCAGGGACAATTATAAGGAGGAAAAATCATGGAAGGTCCCATCCCCCCTCCGAACGGAGGAAAAGTGCTGGTCATTGGCGCCGGATTAACCGGTGCTTTGGTCAGCCATCAACTGGCGGAAGCCGGTTATCAAATCACCTGCGTTGATCAAGGCCATATCGGTTTCGGCTCTTCCAGCCGGTCGGCGGCCTGCATCCGCGCCCAGTTTAGCTCTGAAACGATTGTTAAAGCGATGGTTTACGCTATCCGCTTCTACAAGAATTTCGGCACGACCATGGGTTGCGATGACGAGGTGATTATCCAGAACGGGTACTTGTATCCTTTCTGGACATGGCACGAAGACTTGTGGGATAAAGCCCAAACACAGGCGCTGAATATGAAAGAATGGGGTCTGGCGGAAGTGGAACTACTTTCGCCCAAGGAAGCAACCGAGCGTTTCCCCTTTCTGCTTTCCGACGGTTTGCTGGGCGCGAGATTCAGCCTGACCGACGGTTTTCTGCGGCCTGATGTGATTATGGGGGAAGCATTCCGCCATTGTCGCGAAGAGCACGGTGTGCAGATGACGCTTAATTGCGCCGTGACCGGTTTTATCACCGACGGCAATCAAGTAACCGGCGCGCAGACTCAGAAAGGCGCCGTAGAAGCTGACGTGGTGATAAACTGTACCAATGCCTGGACCGGCCAGCTTATGAAAAACCTGCCGCGGCCGAATAATTCGTTTCCGGTCGTTTCTCCGCACAAGCGTTTTCTGTACTTCGTGGACGCGGGTGATGTGGAAATCGGCAACTGGCCGATGACCGTATTGCCTTCTGACGCCTACTGCCATCCGGAACACGGTAAACTGATGATGGGCTGGAAATACAATTCCAGGCCAGAGCCGGACTTTAAGCCGGAAGACCAGGATAAGCTTGGAGTAGGTTTCCATCTTAAACATACCCCCGTGCACTATGGACACCTGATGCTCCAAGAAATGGGATTCTACCTTCCAGAAGTACAGTGCATGCCGGGAATTCATTCCGCCGCCTGCGGATACTATGGCGTGACCCCGGATTCGCATCCGCTGATTGATTGGGATCCGGATTATGCCGGATTAATCCACGCGGCCGGCCACAGCGGCCACGGAGCAATGTTCGCGCCGGCCACCGCTCTGCTGGTGCAAAAACTGCTTATGCCGGAAATGGAAATCCCCTTTACTCTGGATCATTTCCGGATCAAGCGCGATTTCACTCACGGTGAGCGTAATGTCATTTAGGAAGATCATTCAGCCATGCGTCGGAAGCGATTCCGGCGGATGGCTTTTTTTCTCCCCACACCCTTGCCAAATAAGGAGTAATTTGTTGTATATATCAAGAACATTATTCTTATTCACCTTCATTTGATAATAATATAATCTGGCAAAGGTGTGGGGAGAAATGCTTCTTGACACTATTTATCCCTTAGCATATAATTTAAGCCATGAGCAACAGTATTCCCCAGCCGCAACCCAATAACTTTTATTAACCAAGCCCGTTGGGGGATTTAAAATTTTTATAAAATATCCAAGCCTCCCATACGGGAGGTGTTTTAAGTATTAAAAATAAACGCATGATTAATGTTGGAATAATCGGTTTCGGCAATATGGGCAAAGCGATTGCCGAACAATTAGCAATTTCAAAAAAATACCTGGTTTTCCATTTTGACCGAAAGTTGCATAAAAACCGGCACTCAATCGCGTGTTCTTCTATTCCCATAATG
>PFMD01000063.1:31997-33706 GCA_002784945.1 Candidatus Kerfeldbacteria bacterium CG_4_10_14_0_8_um_filter_42_10 | reverse complement strand
TTGAGCGCCATTTCCATCGACCGGTACGCACCGGTGCCATCGGGATGCGGTGCGGTAACATGATAAGCATCTCCGGACATGCCATAGCCAATCACTTCGCAATAGATTTTGGCGCCGCGGGCCTTGGCATGTTCATATTCTTCCAGACAGACGACTCCTGCGCCTTCGCCCATCACAAAACCGTCGCGGTCCTTGTCATAGGGCCGCGAAGCGGCTGTCGGATCATCATTGCGCTTGGTTGAAAGTGCCTTTGCCTGGGCAAAACCGGCGATACCAATCGGACAGATGGTTGCTTCGGCGCCACCGGCCAACATTACATCGGCATCGTCGAGAGCGATCATGCGAGCGGCGTCTCCAATGCTATGGGCGCCGGTAGAACAGGCGGTCACGACCGCATGGTTGGGACCCATCAGGCCGTATTTGATCGAAACCTGGCCAGAAATGAGATTGATAAGGCGTCCGTGCACGAAATGCGGGCTAACCCGGCCCGGGCCGCGTTCGTACAGGACGATCGATTCTTTTTCGATTCCCGGCAAGCCGCCGATGCCCGAGCCTATCGAACAGCCAGCGCGATACTTCTGTTCCTCGGTCATATCGGTGAGACCGGCATCTTCGAGCGCCTGACCGGCGGCATCGATGCCATAGATGATGAACGGATCGACCTGCCGCTGAACCTTGTGGTCGACGCGCAAATTCGGGTCGAAACCATATTCATGATCGGCCGGTTTGACCTCGCAGGCAATGTG
This sequence comes from Candidatus Kerfeldbacteria bacterium CG_4_10_14_0_8_um_filter_42_10, assembly GCA_002784945.1. Taxonomy (GTDB): domain Bacteria; phylum Patescibacteriota; class Patescibacteriia; order UM-FILTER-42-10; family UM-FILTER-42-10; genus UM-FILTER-42-10. The sequence goes on along the minus strand of PFMD01000063.1, from coordinate 32,960 downwards.
GCATTTTTGGTCGGATGCATCGAAGCGGGTAATCTTGCCCGCGCCCGACTTGGACGCCAGTATATTGGCCCAGGTCGTTTCCACGTCTCCGCCCAGCGGCGTCACCAGGCCCATTCCGGTTACAACTACACGGCGCATATCATGCCTCTCCTTGCGGACTTCCCCTGCCCGAAATCAAAAACGGCCACCGGTTCAGGACATTTCTCCCGGGCCGGTGAGCCGCTATGCTGTCTGTCAGCGATCATTGGCCCGAGGCGCGCCCTTTGGTGGCAGCACCTCAAAATCAATTAACCCTTGTTTTTGTCGATGAAATCGATGGCGTCTTTGACGGTAGCGATTTTTTCGGCTGCATCATCAGGAATTTCAACGCTGAATTCTTCTTCAAAGGCCATAACCAGCTCAACAATGTCGAGGCTGTCAGCGCCCAGATCATCGATGAAAGCAGCTTCTTCGGTCACTTTGTCGGCTTCAACACCCAGATGCTCAACAACGATCTTTTTTACGCGCTCTGCAGTCTCACTCATGAGAGGTCCTTTTTGTTACGAATGAATTTCAATTTCGTCCTAGTGCGGTGGCGCGCGGCTTGCAAGTGTCCGTGAAGTCGAAAACGCACAGGAGATGATGTTTTTGGCAGAAGTCCTAAGAAATCATCGCCATCCCGCCATTCACGTGCAGCGTCTGGCCCGTGACATAAGCGGCCTCCTGGCTGGCCAGATAGACCACCGCGGCGCCAATATCATCGCCGCACCCCATTTTCCCTGCCGGAATCTTGCGATTAATCTCTTCCTTCTGGGCGTCGGTAAGGGCATCGGTCATCGGCGATTCAATGAATCCCGGCGCAACACAATTGACCGTGATGCCGCGCGATGCCAGTTCCTGCGCCAGCGCCTTGGACATGCCGACCAGACCGGCCTTGGACGCGACATAATTGGCCTGTCCGGGATTGCCCGTGGCACCGACGAC
>PFMD01000063.1:0-31978 GCA_002784945.1 Candidatus Kerfeldbacteria bacterium CG_4_10_14_0_8_um_filter_42_10 | reverse complement strand
CTGCCGTGGCGCGCCTTCATCATCGGTCTCGCGGCGGCGCGGATCAGACGGAAGGCCGATTCCAGATTGACCCGGATCACATCCTCAAAATCCTCGTCCGACATGCGCATGACCAGCCCGTCTCGAGTGATGCCGGCATTGTTGACCAAGATATCCAGCTTGCCGAGCTTTGCCACCGTATCCGGAACCAGTGCGTCGACCTCTTCCGGTTTCGACAGATCGCACGGCATGACAATATGGCCTTCGCCAGCCATTTGCGGGATCATTTCCATCAGCACATGGCGGCGCGTGCCGGACAGTGCGATGGTCGCGCCTTGTTCCGCCAGAGATTTGGCTATCGCCGAGCCGATTCCGCCCGATGCACCGGTTACCAAGGCGGTCATTCCGCTTAAATCAAACATTCCCAATTCCTTCAAAATTTCAAACCATAAAGATCGAATGCGTTGACGGTTACAGGCTCTTTAAAAAGGCTTCTATATCAGCCGGTGAAACAAGGCTGACGGTTTCCGCATCGGGCGCGATCCGTCCAACCATGCCGGTCAGGACCTTGCCGCCAAATTCGACAAATTGCTCCACCCCGGATTCCGCCATATGGGCGACCGATTCCCGCCAGCGCACGGTTCCGGTGACTTGCTGCACCAGCAGATCGCGAATTTCGTTCACGTCCGAGACCGGGGCGGCGGAAACATTGGCGAAAACCGGCACCACCGGCGGCAATATGGTGGCCTCGGCCAGCGCTTCTTCCATGGCCTCGGCAGCAGGTGCCATCAGTGAGCAGTGAAACGGCGCTGATACTGGCAGCAAAATGCCGCGTTTGATGCCATGATCTTTTGCCGCCGCTATCGCGCGTTCAATCGCCCCGATATGCCCGGAAATCACCACCTGCGTCGGATCATTGTCGTTGGCGACGGTACAGACCTCGCCTTGCGCCGATGCATTGGCCAGCGCCGATGCCTTCTTGATGTCCGCGCCCAGCAACGCTGCCATCCCGCCCTCACCAACCGGTACGGCTTTCTGCATCGAGAGCCCGCGCAGTTTCAGCAACTCGGCGATGTGATCCAGAATCCTTTGGTTGGTCTCGGTCAGAATCGCTCCATTGGTCAGATCGCCAATATTGCGCCGGGCTGCCCGTTCTTTGATCCGTTCGATCAATCCGCCGTTCCACCAGTTGTCGTGGACGAACAGAATGCTGGTTTTGGAGCACTTTTGACCGGTAGCGGCATTGGTGTCTTGGTCGCATTGGTCCGCGACGTAATTCAGGTAGCCAGGATTGAAATCCGGACCCAGAATCTTCCAGTCGAACCCGGCGTCTTCCACGCGGATTTTGCCGCGCAGCATTACCGCCAGTTCTTCCGCCACCGTCGAACTGCCCGTAAACTGGACCATTCGGACAATATCAACGGTGCGCTTGAGCAGTTCGTGGACCACTTTGCCGCCGGCATGGATCAAATCCACGTCTGTCATAGGCAGTCCGCAAGCCTGCAGCAGCCTGATGAACTGTTCAATGACAATCGAAACGGTGGTAGCCGACTTCATGGTGGGACGATTACCCATATACAACGCGCCCAGCAATTGCAAAGCCGGAATTTCCAGCGGGAAATTGAACGGCGAGATAATCACCACCGGTCCGTACGGCCAGCGGTAATCATGCGGTCGCTGTCCCGGTCGGTCGCCAGGAGTATGCTGTCCGGCAGCCAGAAAGCGGACCCGGTCGCCGCCGAAATTCTTCAGGAACTGGCGGACAACCGTCACCTCAGCCATGGCCTGAATATAGGATTTCGGCATAACCCTCATGATCAGCCTGGTGAAATAGTCAGCCACCAGCTCGTTCTGCAGCATTGCCGCCGCTTTGAAACTGACCTCGCCCAGCATCAGATACCGTCCAATATTCTTGAACGGATTATGCAGACCGGACTTCGGGCAACTGGCCAGCCCGTTGATGAACGGCTCCAGGTCATCTACTCCTGTAACCGGATAACGGCACAAGTAATTGTGAAAGTCCATTGGGTCAGCCAATGCTTCGTAGGAATGATGCTGGACCCACTTACCGCCTACCAAGTTTTTCAAGTAGGCAGCCGGAGTACCAACTTCATCCAAACCAATGAGTTCGAGTCCCGGGATAATTTCTTTCATCGCACTCCTCCATTTTGTTTTAGCGTATTTTATTTGGTTGACTGTCTGTTTTTCTGAGTTTTTAACGATTTCGCTTATTTACCCTGAATATTTGCTGTTAGCAAAATAAATAAAAACGCATATGAAAAGAACAAGTTTAGATAATATTGAACCATAATAAATAAAATGTCAATATAAAAAAAACACTTTTTTTAAAGTGTTTTGATAAGATTTTTCAACTTTATTCTTACCGCAGTGCTTGTTATTTATTATGTAGACGAGACGCCGACGTCTCGCCTACTCACAAATAAGCCAATATCTCATCGCTCCCATCACCATCCACATCCATTACCGCGATATTGATGCCGCTGCGCAATAGTTCGCTGTAAGCAAAGAAGCCGGGCCGATCCAGTTCGCCTTGGGAATCAAAAATCCTGATATGGGGGCCCCCGCCGGGGCCGGCGCCGGTGACGATTTCCGCTTTGTTGTCGCCGTCAACATCCCCTATTGCAATATTGACGCCGATCCTGATCCGCTCGTCATAAGCAAAGAAGCCGGCGGAGAGCAATCTTCCGGTCGAGCCTTCGAAGATCCGCACGTGCGGACCGGCGCCAAAGCCCGGGCCGGTAATAATTTCCCTTTTGCCATCATTGTTCAAATCGCCTATCCCTACTCTAACGCCGTGGCGGACATTACTGGCATACGCAAAGAAACCCGGATTTTCCAGCACGCCGGTATTGGAGAAAATCCGCACGTGCGGCCCTCCCCCTTGGCCCGTGCCCGTTACTATCTCCGGCTTGTTGTCGCCATCAATATCTCCTACGGTAAAGGACACATCGCCGGTATAAACCTGAGAATATGGTAAAAAGGAGGTTCGATCTGTTCCGTTGTTATTTTTGAGGTAAATCCGGTTGCCGGAAGCGTAAACTATTTCATTGGTCCCGTCTCCGTCTAAATCAACAATTTCCGTTAGCTTATCAATGGGCACTTTGTCGGAATAGGAATAAAAACTGTGCCGCGTTTCGTTTCCTAAGGAATCAAATACTTTGACCGGCGAATTGTTGTAAAAAGGAGAATCAATGATTAAATCCAGCTTTCTCAACAAGATTATGCCGTCATTGCCCGAAAGGGTAACTGAAGTAACCAGCTCGCCGCTGTTAACCAGATCATCTTGAGTTCCTTCGTATTTCTCAAAAGTGGCTTCCAGCTGATAAGTTTGGGTATCTGGGGTGGAATTAGTCAACACGATGCCGTATTGAAAATCCCGGCGCCATAATCCTTCTTGCAGTTCACTGGAATTGGAACTGATGTTTTGGGCTTCGGAAAGCGGTTCGCCCAGGGGAATGTTGAATTCATCATACCACCAGAGCTGGCCGTGGTTTTCCGTACCCCAGTCATAGCTGAAGAATCCGTCATGCAGCAGAGTGGAAGTCAGGGCAAAGCGCATATCCTTAAAGTCATTCCAGTGCCCGCTGTTTTGAGTGTTGGCGCCGATAATAGATACGCGGGGCGTTTGGCCTTCGTTCATAAAACTGAAGTATTGGGGAGTCTGAGTTTCCCAGCCGCCGTTATTTTCATCGGGATAATTTTCAAACATCCGGCCATTGAGATAATTTTTATAAGAATCGCCGCCGTTGCCGATCAAAATCGCGTCATCGCCGATTCTTTTTCTGGTTTCGGAAAATATTTTCGCCATGCCGGCATTCCATTTAGCATTGATCTCAGCGGCGGATTCTTTTAGGCCATCCTGGTCGAAATCCATGTCGCCGTTATTGACCCAAGCGGCGGTATCCCAAACGCTGTCAAAAAATATTCCATCCCAGTTTCCGGTAGCCATGATTTCTTCTTCCAAAAACTTCGGAAAATAGGTATTCCACCTTTCGCCGCTTGCCAAAGAAGCATCGTCAGTAATATTCATGGCCCAGTTTCCTGGCCAGAAACTGACGTGATCGCCGCCCGCTTCGTAAAGCCACCAATCTTCGTCAATTCCGGAATTGAGTTTATGCCACGGCCCATTAGCGCTTTCTAAAATGCCGAGGCGCGCTACCGGAAATTCCACCGGCGCCACGTAAGCCAGAATAATAATGTCGGGATTCCCCTTTCTTAAGATATCGAACACTTCCGGATCGGTATCCTGGGCTTGCATGCCTAAAATCACAATATCCCATTGAGCCAGCGCTTCCGCTTCTTCTTCCGAAATGGGAGTTTTTAAAAAATAGTTGGCTAGACGAGGGAAAGAAAGATTATTAATCGAAACGGCTTCAACTGTTTTGGTATAAGAAAAAAGACCAAATAAAACAAAAGCGTTTACTAGAATTATTTTTAAAATTTTGCCGTTTTTAGATTTCATGATTGATAATTTATAAATCCGAAATTCGAAGCACGAAACAAATTCTAAATTCCAAATCCTAAATCCTAAACAAATCCTAAATCACAAATTTCAATTTTCAAACTTTGCTTTAAATAATTGTTTGGAATTTGGAAAATTAAATATTAGATATTGTTTCGAATTTCGTGCTTAGTGCTTCGTGCTTAATTCATGATATATTTTCATTAAATCCTGATAGTGTTTTTCCTCAGAAAGCGTTCCAATTATGTTTCTCTGGCCGGCTTCTCCCATTGTTCGAGCTTGAGCGGTATTTTTGACCAGAAACTCAATCTTTTTGGCCAAATCAGCCGGGTTTTCCGATTCAAACAGCGAGCCGGTTTGGCCCTCTTTGACCAATTCGGGCAGCGCTCCCATTTTAGCAGCAATTACCGGTTTACCGAAAGCCATTGACTCGGCCGCGGTTAAGCCGAAGGTCTCCCAGACCCGCGAAGGGATTACTACTGCCAGCGCTTGGCGATAGAGGCCGGCCATTTCCGATTGAGCAACCTGTCCGAGGAATTTAACATTGCTTAACCCTTCGGCTGATTTTTTCAGCGCTTGCTCATCTGGGCCCGTGCCGGCGATTCTTAATTCAACCTGGGGCAAGTTTTTCATCGCTTCGATTAAAACATCCACTCCTTTTTCTTTTTTCAGCCGGCCGGCATACAGTAAATATTTTCCTTCATTGTATTCCGGCTCCATTGTTTGGCTTTCAATAAAGTGGGGCAATACCATAATCTTTTGGGCATTTATTCCGAAGCTGGTCAATTTTTCGCGGACAAAGTCGCTCGGGGTGATAAACAAGTCGATATTATTTTGGTAAATCTTAAGCCACTTATGAAAATGCATCTCTAAGGCTACCAGGGCCGAGGCGGCGTAGGAATCTTTCAGGCAGCGGTGGTAAAAGGCCTGGCAGTAGCGGCCGCCTTTACATCTCTCGCAGGGAGCGCCTTCAGTATACAAAGTATAGTTCGGGCAGATTAATTTATAATCATGCACCGTCATGACCGCCGGTATTTGATATTTTTTAAGGACGGGCAGAATGGATGGAGAAATTTGATGGTAAATATTATGGATATGGGCGATTTGCGGCCGCTCCTTTTTAATCAAAGCTTCTAACTGGCGCTTGGCCTCGAAGGAATAAAACATCCGGCCGATTGCCTTTAGCTTATTCGGGGATATTCCCAGCCTTAGCGTATCGACAAAAGAAGGAAAGTATCGGGCATAATCCGTTTTAAGATTATTCTTATGCTCCATGGCAAAAGGAATCACCTTATGGCCATGCTTTTCCAAAAGCTTGATTAAATCGAAAAAATAGCGTTCGGTTCCGCCCTGTTCAAAATAGAATTTGTTTATTTGGAGGATTTTCATCCCGCACCTTTTTAGCTTTATTAATACTATATTTTAATCTTTTCTTTAATTCAGAAAAGCATTTTCCATGTTTCTTTAATCTTATTTCTCGCTGATTGGCATCTTTTCGAGAAAGAAATCCTTCGTAATAGATAAGTTTCCAAGGACCAAAACCTTTTGTCCATCTACTTTTACCACTCTGATGCTCTTTTATTCTTCTATTTAAACTATTTGTTACGCCAATATAAAACTTTTTCGATGAACAATCATTTAAATTAAATAAAATATATAGATAATACATAATTTACTACCTATTTTAAGATTTAAAAAGGTGCGGGATTGACTTTTTTACTGCTTTGTATCAAGATGGAATGTCTTGTTTTCCCCTTTGGAATCAAGACGAAAAGCCCTGTTCTTTGAGAATCGGATAAGTTAATATACAGAAATTCAGATAATCTGTCAATCCCTAAAGGAGGGAAAAGCATGCGAAAACTGACTTGGTTGCTTTTAATCGGGCTGGCGGGAATATCCTGCCGGGCCAAAGATGCTCCCCAGTATTCCTTTAAATTCAATGAAAAAACGAAGGTGCTCTACGTAGAGGCCTTCGGGGAAACCTGGGTTCAGCAGAGCGTACCGGGAATGGAGATTATGGCAGTCGGATGGCAAACCCCTCAAGGCACTCTTACTTTGACCATGTTGGATGCACGGCAGAATCGAATCGAAGCCAAGTGGCAGCTTAAGGGCAGCGAGCTTTTTTGCGAAGTGCGCTGCTCCAGCAACGTCGCGGTATCGTATCCTTGGCCTTTTGTCCGGAAGGTACCGCAGGAATCGGATCGCCTGCTGGTTCCGGTGGCGGAAGGAATACTGTATCCGGCCCACAACCATTCCATTCAGCCCTATAGCTGGCTGAAAGGAAACACCGGATACGGAATATCGCTTCCGCTGTTTGGAACGATTGACCGAAAGGGATCGGGCTACGGCTGCTTTGCGGAAGATCCCGACTACTTCGAAATTAAGGTCAACTGGACCGATCAATGGACGCTTACTCCCACTTGGGTTCCCGGCAAAAACGAATTCGGCGCGCGGAAATGCCGGTATCAGTTTTTCCAGAAGGAATCCCGCGATCAAGCCGGGGTAGCCATTGCCAAGTGGTACCGCAGTTGGCTTAAGGAAACGGGCTATCTCGTGCCCTTAAGCAAGAAGAAGCCCAAGCACGGAAAGCCGGAAGACCTGGTGGCTTGCCCTCAAGTATGGGTTTGGAGCGATCCGCTGGAAACCGCCCAATTTCTTAATTCCCTGGGAATCGACCGCGCCCTGCTGGCTAACGTTGATCCCAAATACTGGACGGTAGACCGAGATGTTCTGGACCAGATCCATGAAATGGGATACCTGACCGGCAAGTATGACAATTACGAGGATCGGTGGCCGGCGGAACTGGCGGAAATTACCGAGTGCACCAAGGGGTATCCTGAAGGTCTTATTATAGCCAAAGACGGCAAATTCGTGCCGGCTTGGCAATTGGCTGGACCTGACGGGCAAACCTACACCGGCGCCAAACTCTGTTCCGGCTACGGCAAGCAACTGATTAAAAGGGATCTGCCGAAAGAGCTCAGGCGCCTTCCCTATTCCAGCCGGTTCATTGACGTGATAACCGCCAGCGAACTGCGCGAATGCTTTCACCCAGAGCATCCCCATGATCGCACGGGCGACCGCAAAGACCGCATGGCCATCCTTAAATTCTCATCCCAACAAGTTTTAACGGGAGCGGAAAAAGGAACCTGGTGGTCAGTAGCGGCGTGCCACTACCTGCAAGGGATTCTTTCCCTAAATCCATACCCTCCGGCGGACGACATTGGCAACAGCCCGGCCAAGATTCTGGACGAAGTGAATAGGGATTACCTGCGTTTCGACGTCGGACACGTGTACCGTTTCCCCCTGTTCGAGCTGGTGGCACACGACTGCGTGATTCCGACCTGGTACTGGGGCGATGGCAATAACAAACACCCCGGCACCTGGCGGGAAAAGGACCTGCTTACCATTCTCTACGGGGGAGCTCCCATGTGGTGCTTCCAAACCATTGGCGAGATGAGAAACTACGCCGATTCGCTGAAAGCCTCGTATCGCTTCGTCAAACCGGCCTTGGAACAGATCGGGCTGGCGGAAATGGCCTCCTTTGCCGTGGTGAGCCGATCCGGCGCGCTCCAGCAAACCCGCTGGGCAAACGGCGCGGTGGTAACGGTCAATTTCGGAGACACCGCCGAATTACTGACGGTGGAGGGAGTACAAGTTTCCATTCCTCCCCAAGGCTACCACTTAGTGGAAGCGGCAGCGCCCCTCCCCTGGTGGAAACGCCTCTTCTGAAGACGAGAGTACGTATTCTCGCCTTCTCGCACATTCACCCCTGAACTGGTTAATTCTGGTTCAGGGGTTTTATTTCTCACGTTTAGGTTCGAATTAATTCGAACCTACCCGTTTAAAAAATTCGTCGAGCACCGAGCGCAAGAAGGCGCAACATCGATGTCGCGCCTTCATTATTTTCATTTAAATTTATTCCGATAATACTCCAAACTTTCTTTTTCGTATTTTCTTTCCTCTTCCGAGGCGCTAAGACGTTGATGATGAACGGCTACTGCTTTAGGACAAAATATTATTTGACAGCCAAGATTATGAATTCTTTTGGATAAATCGATATCTTCGAGATAGAGAAAATAGTTTTCATCAAATCCTTTAATTTCATCAAACGCGCTTTTTCTAACCAGACAAAAGCCGCCGGATACCCAATCGACCGGGTGGGTTTTTTGAAAAAGGCGCTTCGATAAAAATGACGGGGCAACGTAGCGGCTCCACGGAAGTATTTTATGCAATTTAAGTTTTTGAATGATTTCGGTTTTAACGCTCGGAAAATTACCGAAGGAAACCATGGGCTGACCATCTTTTGAAACAAACTTGCCCCCGACCAGAGCTATTTGATCATCCCTTTCCATTTCTCTTACTAATTCCCAGATCGCCTTTTCTTTCAGTTCGGCATCGGGATTCAAAAATAAGAGGTAATGATTGGTCGCAATTTTTGCTCCTTCGTTTGCCGCCATGGCAAAGCCGCCGTTGGTTTTTCTTTTAATCAGATAATCAGGATTCAATTTGCTAACCTTGTCAACGGTGGCATCGGAAGAAGCGTTATCAACCACTATTGTTTGAGCATAAACTTCTTGCTGCGCTTTAATGGATATTAAGCACTTCTCGACGGTACGAGCGCTATTATAGGTAACGATGATAATGGAAATTGACTTTTTCATCCCGTTAGAAGCAGATTGCGATCCTCTCTGTTGGTATTTATGATTAGAATTTGGGTTCTTGTTTAACATAATATTATAATATATTCCCATTGTTCGCGATTGCGGCTTCTAACGGGATTCATGCTGCTAATTTTCTTGCTTTTTAAATACTAGGCAGACGTTCCCCATCAGTATTTTTACTTTTAAACAGCCGATTATTTTATCGTAAATTTTACTCGCAAGGTTAATGACGGGAAATCTATAAAGATATCCGTAGCTGAAGGGATAATATTTTGTCTCGACCATTAAAAAATTGTTCTTCTGAAAAATTCTAATTAAATCCTTAATACTTTTATAAGCATAATGAGTTTCATAAGCTTCTTTGCCCCGGCCCTTGCCCTTAATGAACTGATGAAACCAGGTCGGAGTATATTTTGATACAATGAACTCCGGCGCCGAAGGATTAGGCAGTGATAAAATCAGCAGCCCTCCTGGTTTTAACACTCGTTTGATTTCTACTATCGCTTTTTCTAAATCAGCGACGTGTTCCAGAACATAGTTAGCAAAAGCAACCAGGTATGATTCCGTTTTTAGGTCGGGCATTGATTCAATTGAACCAATAAAGCACCGTCCAATGGAGGGATGGCTTTGGTGCTGGTCGATAACATCAATCCGATCGCAAATGAATTTATTATTGCCCTTGGCTACGCTTTCTTCAATAACAATGCTCTTGCCCGCTCCCAGATTTAAAATTTTAGGAACATCTAAAGGCCCGGCGACTTTAAGCGCGTCAACTACTTTCTGGATCAGATATTTCTCTGCAGGTGTTTGCATATTTTAAGACAGATTATTTCATAATTATTCCTTTTTTATGGGATGGCAGACTGATTAGTCTGCCATCCACTGTTAACAGTCTTTTTAACCTTCGAGAGCTTCTCCCATTAATCATCTTAATAATTTTGGACAAATCATTACTCCTTTCTTTTTGCCGTAATAAACCAGCCGGATGCCAAGATCGGCGGGACAAAGCGGGAAATACGGGAATCCATTTTATCGAACCAATGAAATAACAACGATCCCCTTTTCAAGAAAAACCGGACAAAAATGCTGTAAGTCTCCTTAAACAGAAAAGCGGCGGATTTGATCTCGGCGATTTCGAATCCGGCCGACAGCATTAGCGATCTTAAGCTGAATAACGACCAGAATTGCAAATGGGGATTTTTGGCGGCGGAAGCGGTTACCTTTCTGATTGATTCTTCCAGACTAAGGCCATTGGGCACGGTCAGAATCAGCAAGCCGTTATGGCGTAGCATTTTCCTGGCTTTTTTTAGTACCGCTTTGGGATCTTTGGCATGTTCCAAGAATTCGGACATAATAATTATTTCAAAGCGATTTTGGGGAAGATAATTTTCAAAGGAATCAGTCTTAGCCTGCAGATTATTGAATTGGTGCTTTTCTTTCAATCCTTTAGCCTCTTCTTCCTGGGCAGCGAGCGCGGTCACTTGGTATCCTAAATAAGCTAAGGGGGAAGAAATATCGCCTTTGCCGCAGGCCGCATCTAAAATTCTTGTTTCTTTAGGATTATTGCCAAACGATTTTCGAATGACCTCAACGATATAGTCCAGCTTCCTCAACCCTCCCGGCTCGTAATCATAATTAGTATATTGGTGATAATCTTTGGATCGAATCATTCTTTTGGAGATTTATTCTCTAAATTCTGAGCGGCGACAATCATTCCCAGGGCCAGCCAGAAAAACACTAAGAAGAAGTTGGTTTCCCAATAGGTACCCATGGCCGACAATACCAAAAAGGTGCAGAAAAAGGCCAAGGCGGCAATGAGATAAGGTTTGAATTCCGATTCAGCCCGTTTTACCGTACTGATTCCTTTTTTAATCATCGCTGCAATAAAATAGATCAGGGCGGCAAATCCGATCACTCCCATCTGAAGGGCAAAAGCCACATAATCGTTGTGCAAATCCCGCACCAGAATTTTATATTCATTGCCTAAAAGCTCGAATCCGATTTCACGGCCGAAGCCGATTCCGATTAAAGAATGGGCGGCGAACTGCTTCCAGCTTTCTTCCCAAGCGGCCAGCCGAAAAAGCGCGCTTTCGTCTTGGATGGCGAAAGGATTCAAATTGGCGGCCCGCTCGGTAACGGCCGAACTAAAATTATTGAGCATTGAGGTATCGGCGGTAATCAAATAAAACAGCCAGATCAGCACCACGGAAAAAGCAAAGGCTAAAAAAATAATTTTCAAAAAAAGTACCGCGAACTCTCTCACTTGCTTTCTTTCCAAAAAAAGAAGGATTATGATAACGCCCAAAATAATTCCGAGCCACAGATTCCGGAATAAGGAAAAAATCAATCCGACCATCCAGATCAGCAAAACCGCGAAGTCCGCTTTGCCCAAAAATTTTTTCTTGAAAGCGTAAAGAGTAATTAAAAGATAAAGAGGAAAAACCAAGAAAAAAGCGTGCGTGGCCGCCAACAATCTGGTTCCGGAAGTGGAAAGCGGGGTGTAAGAAGACCATAATCCCTCACCGGCTAAAATACCGTAAAAAACGAACCCGATCAGCAGCAAGCCTCCCATTAAAATAGTGGCAAATACCCTTTTCCATGCTTCTGGAGAACGGCATTGCCGCACCACAATAAAAAGCACTAAAGAATAAAAAATGGTATTTTTAACCGCGCTACCGATTAAACTGGAATCGCCGCCCTGGAACAAACTTAAAGCGCTCCAGAACACAATCGCCCCGAAAAATATCAAAATAGGCATTAACGTCTTTTTCGGAAAAACCGGCTCCTTTGGCCGGGAATTAAGAAAAACGGCCAGAGCGGTCAGAATTAAAACTATGTCTAAAGGATAAATTTTTATCGCTGAGTTGAAAAAATTGAGCGGCTCCAAGCTGAACCAGCGCTCAAAAACCATTACCGAAAGAATGCTGATATGAATGCCCGCTTCCGGCACTCGGAATATTATAAACACCAAGCAGATCAAAAAAAGAAAGAAGAAAAGAAACGAGGCTTGGAAAAAATTCAAATAAGCTAAAAACAAGACTACCCAAAAAAGGCCCAACAAAGTAGCCATAATCACTTCTTTGGATTGGTCTAACCGTCCGAATGATTTTAGTTTTAAAGCATTACCCATAGTTTCATTTTAAACCAGAACGAGTAAATATAGAATAGCTGAACGATTTAGTCAATACTTGCTTTTTTTGTCTTTTGGAATAATATTAGCAATAGGATTACTAATCTGCAAAATTTTACCAATGAATCAATCTTTTGAAAAAGGAAGGTTTGTTTCCAAAAATAAGAAGGCAGCCCTGTTCCCTTTAAGGGCAATCCGAAAAGCGTATCTATTTTTTGCATTTTTGCCGTTGATTAGCCGAATAAAAAAAAGCGATTGGGCCGCAGAAGATTTGCTTAACCTTGCTTACGGCAAATTCAACAAACTGCTTTACCCGATGCAAGTCAGAAGCGAAATCCAAAAAGTACTGGAAATTATCAAAGAAAAGAGTCCCCGCGTTTTTGTGGAAATCGGCACGGCGGAAGGCGGCTCTTTGTTTCTTTTCAGCCAAACGCTTCCGAAAGATGCCCTGATTATCAGTTTGGATCTGCCCGGCGGCAAATTCGGCGGCGGCTACAGTTGGGCTTGGTGGAAAATTCCCCTGTTTAAATCATTCCCCAAAAAAGGGCAAAAGCTGGTACTAATCCGAAAAAATTCGCATTTATCGGAAACCCAAGCAATGATAAAAAATTTGCTCCACGGCCGGGAAATTGATTTTCTGTTTATTGACGGCGACCATACCTACGAAGGAGCCAAAAAAGACTATAATCTTTACGCGCCGCTGGTGAAAAAAGGCGGCCTGGTGGCCCTGCACGATATTGCCGTTCATGACCAGTCGCTAAACTGCGACGTGGATAGATTCTGGAATGAACTAAAGAACGGTTTAACGCACCAAGAATTAATCGAAAACCAGGCTCAAGGATGGGCCGGCATTGGAATTATCCAAAAGTAAGTTGCTTATAATTATATGAGTAAAAGCTACCAACAATCGTACAAAAAAATCGGCAAGGGAATAAGGTGGGTAATTCAGGAAATATTCTTTAAAAAATTGTTCTCTTTTTGGCAGTTTTTGGGATTTCACGTGACCCGCAACTATTTCTACGAGCCCATTCCCGACACCCGGACTCTGAAGGATAATATCTGGCAGAAATTGTCGGAACTTAGCGGCCTTAATATTAATGACCGGGGCCAGATCAATTTACTTTCCCTGTTTGCGTCAAAATTCAAAAAGGAATACGAGAGCCTTCCTAAAAATAAAACATCCGTCCCTTATCAATATTACGTGAATAACAAAACTTTTGGCCCGGTGGACGGTGAAATTTTATACTGCCTGATCCGCCATTTTAAGCCAAAAAGAATTTTCGAGATCGGCTCGGGCTATTCCACATATCTTTCGGCCCAAGCGATTTTAAAAAATGATAACGGCGGAAAATTGACGGCGTTTGAACCGTACCCGGTTGCTACACTAAAATCAGGATTTCCGGGGCTTTCTCAACTAATCACTCGGCGCGCCCAGGAAATCCCTTTATCCGATTTCAGAAAACTCAAGAAAAACGATATCCTGTTCATCGATTCCAGCCATGTGTTAAAAATAGGGAGCGATGTTCAGTACGAATATCTGGAAATATTGCCTCGGTTAAATAAAGGCGTGCTTATTCATGTCCACGACATTTTTCTGCCGGCGGAATATCCCAAAAAATGGATAAAGAAAGAACACCGGTTCTGGACGGAGCAATATTTACTGCAGGCGTTTTTGGCTTTCAACGGCAGTTTTGAAATACTTTGGGCCGGAAGTTATATGCATTTAAAACACCCTGATCAGCTGACCAAAGCCTTCGGCTCGTATAAGAAAAAAGAAACCTGGCCAGCCAGCTTTTGGCTCAGAAAGACAAAATAGGATTTATCCCCATACCTGAATTTATTTTTCATTATTATGTGAATACAAAAATTCAGTTTTTTTATATTCAGTTATTTATTGCTTAAAATATTCAGGTGTGGGGAATGAAAAAACCGCACAAGTAATCCATTTAGTCCCATGCTTTGTTGAAGCAGAGAGTAAAGCGGATTTGCTTGTGCGGTCTGGTTGTTGTTACGAAAGAGCGTATCGGAGCCACTGGGACAGCATCCCGGCGAATTTCTGGAGCCGATCCTGCTCGGGTGTCTTGAAGATCCAGCTATGGCTCATATCTCGGTTCTGCCAGACACCGATGGTCGGCAGCCCGGACTCGGAATTCTCGTCCACATACGAGAAGAGCCGGCTGTCTCCCCCGCTTTCCTTGTCCATGAGAACGAAGGCGATCTGCGACTTGTGAATCTTCTTACCCTCGTCGGTAAATCGAATTCCGCCTTCAACCGGAGTGCCCTTCACCACCACGTTCGGACGATTACCGCGGGTGTTGTAGAGTTCCATGACCGGGAATTCGGTGTCGGTGATGACCACGTCGAAATGGAGCTGGTCGCCCTCGATGCTCCAGGTGCCGGATACGAAAGTAACTTGCGTTTCACTCGGCGTAGCCAAGATGAGACCGGCTGCGACCAGAAAAGCGACCGTCGCCAGTCCAAGGAGTAGATTTTTCTTCATTTTCTGTTTACCTCGAACTATTTTCAGTTTCAGTTTCGGATTGGGGGAAGTCCGGGAATCGTGGGTAACAATCCCCGGACTTCTTGATTGTGCCATTCAAGCAGTTACGCTCGGCTACGGACCAATGGATCCCAGCCAGACCAAGGTAGTGTTGGGCCCCTGGTTCAAGTTCTCGCCGTTAAGCCCCCAAACAAAATAGGGGAAAGCGGGAGGACAATTATTGGGGATACACCACAATTCGCCGTTGTTGAGATTCACGCCCGTAAGCCGGATGTTGGGATAGTTCTGGGGAGGATACAGATTCGGAATGGGCTGTCCCGTTACGAAAACGATCGTCCAGAACTGATTGATACTGCCAGTTGGCAGGGCTCGTGCCCATAAAGCCCAGCAGTTGATTTGAGGATTCCAGTAGGTGTGAGTGGTGCTGTCTGGAAGTAGCGCGAACAGACTGGATTGAAACCGCGCCGGATAATCTGGCGATGCCAGCGGACCATTCAGATGCTGAAGACTATCCGGCAGCCAGTTCGCCCAGCCGTCGTAGTAGGTGAACACGCTGACCATCTGAGCCAGGTTATCGCCGAACACCTCCACCTCAATGGAATCAGGATATCCAGGCACGGCATCCAATCGAGCGTGATTCCACATGTTGACGTAGGGCTCGGCGCCATCGTAGATAGTATGAGTCAACAACTCACTACGAATGGTGATACCCTCGGTCAAGACACGGTTATCCACTTCCAATCGGATCTTGAACTCCAAGCCTTTCCAGTACCAAAACGGTATCTGCACCGTGTTGCCAACTTCACTCCATTGGCAAAGCGCTGCTCGGCCGTTAGGGAAAGGCAGACCGACGACATAGAGCCATGCCGTATCCGGAACATCCTGGAGCATGTTGGAGAGCGAATCCAAGTACCCCGCGGGATAACCGGCGTCAATGGCGTGCTGGGCCAATGCGTTCAGGTCAAAGCCAACAAATGACTGGATCTGCGGTCCTTGGCCGGGACCGGTGATGGTGTTCCCCGGCATATCGAATTTCTCGCTGCAGGCCATGAGCCCGAAAACGAGAATCAGAGCCAGGGGGATGAGTTTGAAATACCTCATCGTCGTTCCTCACTTTCTTGTTCAGTTATGGATTTCATTCACAGATTAAATTCCGTTTTCAGACAACTCTAGTTTCCCACCCTTTAACCCCTGGAATTGCCCGATCGGAACGATTTTGTGGTCTCCCTTTTTCTCGGATAAAATGCCGAGGATTGGAACTGCTTTCCACATTATCGTTCCTCCGACAAACCAAGGTTTACCGGAACAGATCCCATCTGATTCCTTTGAAAAAGCCCACGGTCAGCTTCCACTGCTCGTAGTCATTGGAATTCCAGTAGGATCCTTCCGGAGTGGTGAGATAGATATCCGCGTCAATGTGCTCCCGGCGAAGCGATACTTTGAAGTAGGTTGATTCCCAAGGAAGGGTTACTTGCGCGAAGCCGCCTCCGTAAGCCGGACGGACTTCTGACAGAAACTGCAGGTCATGGGTTACGGCCAGGCTCGAATCCACGCGCGTTTTGACAAAATCAGCCCAGGCTACTTCAGGCCCAAGTCTGAAGCCAAACCTTCCCCAGTTGAAGTTTACCAACTGCAAGCTCAGATTGAACTCCCGGTATCTGGCTCGGGAAGTCGGATACTCCTCTTTGGTAGAGAGGAAATCCGGCCACGTGTCAGTGCGGGAAAAAGCCGGCTGCAGCATCGGCTGAAAGCAGCCTTTGTCCAGAAAGGCGAAGTGGGCCTGCCCCATTACAAACCACGTATTGGTGCTGAGCTTTCTGGTGGAAAAAGTGACTGCATCCGACACCAGCAAGTACGACCACCACGTCGGCTTCCAGCTAAGTTTTGGTTGGATTTCCAAAAGCGGCAGTTGCCAGCTGTGATGGAAGCCGTTGTCAACGGTGTGCTGCCGAGCCGTTACCCAGACATCCGTTTCCAGTCGGGTATTATCGTTCAAGAAAAACCCGAATCTGGTGCCCACTCCCACTTCTTCAAACCGCCTGGTCATGAACGGCTTTTCGCTGTTATTTTCGTGCGAGATCTTGGCGATGAAAGAAATGCTGAAGGGAGAAATTTTCTCCGGTTCAGGTAAGGGCTCTTCCTTAACGATTTCCGTCTTTTTCGGCGGCGGTTCTCGCTTAGGAATAAACTCCTGATTCACCTCCACTAAGGTCGTGCCGGAGATATTGTGACACCACTGCCACACTCGGATTCTTAACCAAGTAATTTCAGTGGTAATGGTCACGCTATCCCGCGTCACTGTTTTTTCCATCAGAATGGATTTTTCCCAGACCATCCCGATATCGGGAACCTCCCGAAACGGCCAGCCGTCTTGGTACAACATTCCTTCCCAGCTGTTGACGACGTTGTACTCGATTTCGTAGTCCCCAAAATACATCCAGTCCTCGATTTCCTGCCCTTTCTGGACAAACTTCACGTTGAAGCTGTCCGGATAAGCGGCAATGATCCGCTCCTTCAATTCTTCCGGAATCTCGGGGCAATTTCGGATTGCTTCGTCAAAGGGGTGCTGAAGCGTATCAGCGCGGGGATTCTCCCAGTAGAAAGTGTCCGCCTTTGCGTTTTCCGTAATTGCCGCACCTGCGTTAACCGAGAAGGCTACGCAGGCTACAAGTAGAGTTACAAGCATAGCCTTCATCAGACCTTCCTCCTTTTCCTGTCTATTTGTGGATTAAAATTTCAAGGTTCGGCTCGAGCGAAATGCTCGATTAAGAAAAAGATTCCGTCTTTTCCTTAACCCAACATGAAACTTTTTAGTTTCTTTTATGTTTTAAAGTAACCCAAGGATCAAATTGGCCTAAATAAGAAGCCGCCTCCGCTGTTTGTTCTTGGTTCTCGGAATTTTCCGATTCGGGATACCATTTTTTTTCTTCCCGCAATGAATCTTGTTCTTGGGAACGCGGAATGGATTCCAAAGGATTGCTTTGAGGAGGAACTAATTCAAATTCATCCGGCTCCTCTAGACCGGATTGTTCCTCTTCTATTTTTTCTGTTTCTAAGGCGATCGCTTCGGGTTCCACTTCTTGAACCTCTTCCGGATAAGATTCCGATCGAACAAACACCACCACCGCTCCTGCCAAAAGGCCGGCAATAATTCCTCCTAAAATATTCAGAGGATAATTCGGCCGCACCGGTAAAGAAGAAGCAATCGGAGTATCAATCATATAAATCAAAGCGGAAGAAGAGCCGCCTAAATAAGCGGTGCCTTCTTTTTCTAATACATTAATGGCCGCGGCCAGAATGTTTTGAGCATCCTCCGGCTTGCGGTTGTAAGCGCTTAAGTTAAGAATGCCCGTTTCCGGCACCACGCTGGAATGCAGATCATTCTTCCATTGTTCTCTTTTAGCGCTTTCTTCCGTTGGAAAAAGATCGGCTAAGCTCGAATTTTGAGTGATTACCTTATTGTAAAAAGACATGGTGGGAATAACCGAAGAAAGGGTCAGCGCGTACTTTTCCGCGGCCCGGCTGGCCTGATAACCGTCTACATTGGCCCTATTATTAGGAATAACCAAGATTGAAGCTTGCGAGCGATACTGCAGCGGCTGGATAATGCTCACCACTAAAGCTAAGGCAAAGCCAATGGCGGCAAAAATGACGAGAGTGCGCTTACCTAAGCGAAAAATTGAGAGATAGGTTGTTTTGCTTTTCTCCATAATTACACTTAATATTTAGAAGAAAAACCTTATCAGTTTAATGGAATTTTGTCAATAGTTCATCCTGGGTAAAACAAGGATTCTTAATCCTGAAAGTTTCCTTATTTCATTCGGGGTGGGATTGTTGAGTGATTCAGCAATCCCACTTGACAGTTCGGTTTTTGTTCGGGTATACTACCATTGCGGAGTTAGAAGGCTGTGGATAACTTCAATTATTGTTACATTGCTTTATTGCTTCACAATTACTTTGTTGTAGTCACTTTAATAATTTAACAATTCAACAATATAACAATACAGCAATATATAAACCTAATAACCTAAAAAGCTAAAGACATGACCGAAAACCTTACCAAAAAACAAAAAGAAATATTGGACTACATCACTGAATTCATCAGCGTTAACGGCTATTCTCCCAGCTACCGGGAAATAGCGGAATATTTCGGCCTCTCCTCCCCCGCCACTATCTATGAGCACATTAAAGGACTGGAGGATAAAGGATTTATCAAAGCGGAAGAAAAGAAAGCCCGCTCCATTAAAATTTCTAAAAGGGAGCGCCGGGAAAGGCCTGTTCTGGAACTGCCTTTAGTAGGAACCATTGCCGCCGGCGAACCGATTGAAGCCATTGAAGAAAAAGAAACTATCACCGTGCCGGTAGAAATGGCGGACGATCCCACTGCCTTTGTGCTCCGGGTAAAAGGAAGATCAATGATTGAGGATGGCATTTTAGACGGAGATTACGTAATCTGCGAGAGAAGGTTTTATCCTCAAAACGGCGAAGTGGTGGTGGCCTTGTTGAACAATGAATATGCCACTCTGAAAAAATATTACCGGGAAAAAGACCGTATCCGGCTCCAGCCGGCCAATAGCACCATGAAACCGATTTACAGCAAGAATCCGGTGATTCAAGGAATTGTTAAAGCCGTTCTCAGAAAATACTAGAAAGCGAATTTGGCCAAATTCGCCTCCTCCTTATAATCTAAAAGCTAAAAAGCTAACTTCCTACAAGCTAATTTCCTAATTTCCTAAAAAAATGTTCAAAACACTCAACGAAACAATTAAAGTAACCAGCTCTTTTTTCAGGGACCAGGTGACTCCGGAAAAATTCGAATGGAACGGCAAGCAATACATCGTTAAAAATTCTAAGCTGATCCATAAGGCCCGCAAAGGAGCCGGCAAGATGTTCTTCTTTGACGTACAGGATGATAATAACTTATTCAAACTCTCCTTTGATACCAAAAGCTTGGAGTGGGAATTGAATCAGGTTTATATTGATAAAGGATAAAAGGAACCAAAGGAGCTAAAGGATAAAATGGGGAAAAGGAAAAAGGGCATAAAAGATAAAGAGGCTAAAAAGCAAATATCCTCTTAACCCTTCCCCTTATAGCTCCCCTAGTTCCTTTCCCCTTCTAACCATCATGTACGAATCCATCAACGAGCCAATCGAGGTAGTGGTGCGCTTTGGGCTTAAGGCAATCAGCCCTTTTCTTTTCCGCTGGCGCAACAAAATTTACCGAGTGAATAAAGTTAATCTGACTCATTTAGGCAAAGTGGGCGAGGAAAAATGGTATTACTTTTCGGTATCGGATGACGCCAATTATTTTAAGCTGGCTTTTAACAGCGCCACTTTGAAATGGTACTTGGACGAATTGTACCTGGAGGGCTAATAAAAAATTTCAATAATCAAATTACAAATCTCAAATAATATTCAATATTCAAAATATCAAAACACACAAACTTAATTATTGAAAATTGGTAATTGTTATTTATTTGTTATTTGGTGCTTGTAATTTGGAATTTATATGCAGCGAATAATCCTCCACATCGACATGGATAGTTATTTTGCTTCGGTGGAACAACAAGCGAATCCTTTTTTACGCGGCAAGCCGATTGCCGTTTCCGGTCATCCTAGCATGCGCACAGTAGTGGCCGCCGCTTCGGTAGAAGCCAAGCGCTTCGGGGTTAAGTCGGCCATGTCGATCCAAGAAGCCAAAAGATTATGCCCTAATCTTTACTTTGTCTTGGGCGACCCGGAAAAGTATGTCCATTTGACCAAAAAGATTATTAACATTTTTCTTTCCTACACGGACTTAGTAGAGGTGGTTAGCATTGACGAAGCCTTTATGGATGCAACGGGCATTCAAAAAAGAAACGGCGGCGCCGTAAAGATAGCCCGGGAAATTAAAGAAAGATTAAAACAGGAAATCGGCGATTGGATGCAATGTTCCATTGGAATTGCTCCGAATAAAACAATCGCTAAATTGTGCTCCGGCTTAAAAAAGCCTAACGGATTGGTGGTTGTAACCGAAAAAGGAATTCCTTCTTTGCTCAAAAAGATAGAGCTGACCGACCTATGGGGCATTGGAATAAAAACAAAGCAAAAGCTGGCTTTAATGAACATTCACACCATCACCGATCTTCAAAAAACATCTCTTTCTATCCTGATCAATGAATTTGGGGAAGTGGGATTCCGCCTTCATCAAATGAGTTTAGGAAAAGACGATTCCCCGGTACAGCCCTATTACGAAGAAGAGCAAGAAAAATCTATGGGGCATCAATATACTTTGCCTAAGGATACTATGAATAAAGATTATCTCAGGCATGTTCTGCTTAAGCTTTCCGAGCGAGTGGGCCGAAGGTTAAGAAAAGCGGAGCTTTCGGGAAGAGTGGTTAACATTACCATTCGCCATTCTGATTTTAAAACTTTTACCAGACAAAAAGCTTTTAGCTTTTATACCAATGACGGTTATCAAATCTATGAAATGGCGTTGAAAATATTCAATAAACTTTCTTTAAAACAGCCGGTAAGACTAATCGGCGTAAGCGTCAGCCAATTAACTGACCAGGTCCAACAGGCCCTTCCGCTTAATTGTTCCCGAAAGCAAAAAAACATTATTACCGCTATGGATGAAGTGAATGACCGCTACGGCGAATTCACCATTCAGCGCGCCGCTTTGCTTGCTACTAAAAAATTAAGCAAGGATATTGCCGGCTATGGGTTGATGCGGAAATTCTAATAGAAACAGTTTGGCCATTATTTCATAATAATTTTTCTCTTTTAGCCAAAAATTCCTTCAGTTTTTTTAAAGCGATCCCGCGGTGGCTGATGCAGTTTTTTTCTTTATCGGACATTTCCGCAAAGGTTCTTTTTTCGCCCTTGGGAATAAAGATTAAATCGTAAGGAAGTTTAGCTCTCGGTTTACCGGTTGGCTCTTCGACAATCCGCCCCTTAACCTTTCCGGAAAAAATCCAGTTTTTGCCTGCGGGGGCGTAAAGTACCACTACGGTTTTGAAATAAGCCTTGCGCTCCTCTTTAGGAACTCCTTTTAACTTGCTCAAGGTATAATCAATCAGGTCGCGATCAGAGGCGTTTTCTCCGGCCCAGCGGTTGGTATTAATTCCCGGAGCGTTATCCAAAGCTTTGATAAACAACCCCGTATCATCGGCAATCGCCCATCCTTTGGATTTTTCCGCCACGAATCTGGATTTTTTTAGGGCGTTTTCTTCTAGGGTTTTTCCGTCTTCCGTAATTTCTTCCGTGATTCCGGCCTCATCCACACTTAAGATTTCAATTTCAAGCTCGTTTAACAGCTGTTTAATTTCCTTAATTTTTCCGGGATTGCGGCTGGCAAATATTAATTTCACAAATTATCGCTTAAGGCTTAGTTATTTTAATTTAGCCAGATCCTCCAGCACTTCTTGAGCGTGAATATCCGGTTTAACTTGCTCGTAGATTTTAACAATCTTGCCATTGGGATTAATCAAAAAGGAAGTTCTTTTTGTTCCCATGAATTCTTTGCCCAAGAATTTTTTCTTGCCCCAAACTCCATATAACTTAACGATTTTTTTATCCTTATCCGCTAAAAGCGAAAAAGGCAAGCGGTATTTTTGAGCGAATTTCGCATGGCTTGCTTCGGAATCGGTACTGATTCCCAGAACGGTAATCTCAAGCTGGTTAAATTCAGGAAAACTATCTCGGATGCCGCAAGCTTCTTTGGTGCAACCAGGCGTATTGTCACGGGGGTAAAAATAAAGCAAAACCCACTTTCCGCGATAATCAGAAAGTTTTTGCTGCTTGCCGTTTTGATCGGGCAAGGAAAAATCGGGTGCTTTTTTTCCTAGCGGAAGATTCATACCTCTCCCGATTTAATTATTTAAGGTAGCCAAAATGCTTTAGGGCTGGAATTATGTTCGGCGCCAAATTGTCAGGAAGCTGGTCAAGCTCAAACCAGTTCCAGGCCCTAATATCTGGTCCCGGCTTTATTTCGCCCACCCGCCGGGCCCCGTAGTGCACTAAAATTACGTCGACGGCGCCCTGTTCCGTCTCTTTTTTGCGGTAGGTAATAAACGGCTCTTCCAATAGCACGTCGATTTCGATTCCCATTTCTTCTTTAACTTCACGCTCGGCCGTTTTGATTAAATTTTCTTCAAAGTTTTCTACTTTTCCGCCGCAGAACTTCCATTCGTTAGAGTCACCGTGCTGGTTCAAAAGCACTTTATTGTGCTCCACGATTACCGGGCCTGATGCAATGATAATTTTTTGATTCATCCCGTTAGAAATTTAATAATTAACAGATTCTATTGATAAATAATTTAATAAGATAATTTCTATTTAACTTATCAGAACAATTTCGTTTAATTTCTAACGGGATTCATTTTTGCGAAGTTAAAAATTTAAAAGAAAATGGCGCAACAAAACGAAGTTGCGCCCTTACCCACCATTACGACAGGTTAACACCCATCATCCTCCCCTCGAGGTCTTCGTCGTCCAGGACGCCTTCCCTGCCCTTCTGGGTCTTCTGGCGGATCTCCCAGTTCGAATAACCCGCCCGAGCCTTTAAAGCGACCGGATTCATCCGTGTTCTCTCCTCCACTCAGATCGCTTTCAAGCCCTTCTTCTTCCCTGGTGTCTTCGTCGTTCGGCATAAACCTCCCAAAGAACGTTTGTCACTGTATTATAATGTTAGTACAAAAGGATAATTTTAGTCAAAATACGCCTTAGGGCCCTTCAGTTTTCCAGCCGTTTTAATGCTCTATCTTTTTCATACGCGCTTAGCCTGGTTTTTCTTACCACTTCGCGCATTACTTCAATGGTTTTATCGTAAGTTGGCTGATCAACGAAATAAGGAGTGCCGTCTTTTCCGCCGTGGGCAAAACTGTAGCGGGCCGGGTCTTCGTAAGAAGGGTTAGCGCCGTAGACCACTTCAGAAACCAATGCCAAAGCCCGAATCGTTTTCGGGCCAACCCCTTCCAGCGCCAGAATCTTTTCGTAATTTTCGGGCCGGGCCTCGCATAATTTCCAGATGATTTTTTCTAAATACTTGCTTTTAGAAAAATCTTCTCCTAAAACCGGATGGGCATGAAATTCGGTATTGGCTAGCCGGAGCAAAGTCAATTTATCTTGGCCCTTTTTCAAACTAACCATCGTGGAAAGATCGGAACTATGCTTTCGGAGCAATTCAATGTCATGCATGATCGTCCGGTAGCCCTCCTGCACCAAACCTACGGCAACTTGGCGGCTTTGGCCGCTTTTCCGAGAGGTCATATTGAGCGTTTGGTTGTTCCGGTCGATTAAATCAGACATTATTCCGCTGTGCGGTTCTACGATTAAGTCGTTAATGTTTTCGGAAAACCAATGATAGCGCCGGGCCATTTGACTTTCGGTGTTCATCCCCTGCTGTACTACGGCCCAGGCGCCGTTTTTAGAGAAAAAGAAAGTATGATGATAAATTTGAAACCCATCTTGCACTAAAGCGCTATCCACTTTGGCGCTCATGCGGGAATTATAAACCAGCTTGTTCGCCTGTTCCTCGGGCAGGTTGATTCTTTCTCCCCATTCCAAAATTTGATCCGGCGTTTTACGGGAAGTCTTTCCCTTGCCGCCGCAGATAAAAATGCCCAGATCCCGCTCTTGAAAGCGGATCGCTTCTTTAAGCGCCGCCGTCAGGATGGTAGTAAGGCCGCTGGCATTCCAGTCAAAGGCCAAAACGGTTCCCAAGGATTGAAACCAAACCGGATCCGCAATTCTTTTAATGAATTCATCCGGCCCGTATTCCGCCACCAAAACTTGAACCATCTCGCGGCCAAGCTTAACCATCCGCTGAAAAAGCCACGGCGGACATTTGCCCCAATCAAGGGTAAAAGTTGCTACTCCTCTTTGCATTATAGTTTCAAATTCTAATTACTAAGCACGCCTTCCCTATAGAAACTCGCCTGAGAATTGTCATTCCGTGCCACGACACGGAATCCAGAAAGTAAGGTATCCGCTAAATAATCACTTCTTCTGGATGCCGGATCAAGTCCGGCATGACAAACTCTAGATTTTTCAAATGAGTTCGGACCGGATTTAAGATTCATTAGGGAAATCACTTGCCTACAATTATTTCTATCTTCCTAGGCAATATTTTTATCGAGAATCGGTTATTTAATGGCAATATCTCTCCATCAGCCTGAGACGGCAATTCATCATCCGACTCTATTATAACATTTCTGGCAGTATAGGTGTGGACCTCAGGAAGCTTAAGATGAGTTCCCTTGGTAAATTTAGGAAGGTGGCGCAAGGCGTATAATCGGCTTACTTTATCTACCAGGCAAACGGTAAATAACCCATCATCAATTTTTGCCGACGGAGCGACATTGAATCCGCCGCCATAAGCTTTTCCGTTACAGGTAGCAATTAGAAGTATCCGCTGCTCCATAATATGTTCCTGATCAAGCGTTATTTTAACTTTTCTGAATTTATAGGTAGCCAAAGTCCTGAGGACCGCCATCAGATAGGCCGGGTATCCGCCAAAGTATTTGGTGAACTGGCGGACTCGGGAAGCCGCTTCGCCGTCGAACCCCACTCCTAAACCATTGATGAAATAATACTGACTATTCGCCAGACCAACATCCACTTCTTTGGTTTGCCCTTCCAGCAATATTTTCAGATCTTTCTTTAGATTTCTGGAAAGACCAATCTCTTTAGCAAAATCATTGCCGGATCCAATCGGGAGGATTCCTAAAATAGCGGGGCTGTCCACCATACCGTTTACCACTTCGTTGACAGTGCCGTCGCCTCCTACCGCTACAATTACTTGAAACTGATGCGCGGCTTTTCGAGCTAGATTAGTGGCTTCTTTGGGTTGTTTAGTAAGAACCGTTTCGTATTTAAGATTATGCTCCTGGCAAAAAGACTGAATTTCAGAAAGATGGGAAAGCTTTCTTCCCTCGCCCGCTTTGGGATTCACGATAAAATAATATTTTTTATCCATTGCTTAATTCTTCCAGGGACAATGATTTTTCTTTAGTAAAACTCCCCACGCGCGTTCTTTCTAGGTCGGCGAGAAAGCCGCCGGTTTTTAGCTTACTGCCGATATCGCGCGCTAAAGACCGGATATAGACTCCCGGCCCCGTGACCGTTCTTAACTTAAGATAAGGCCACCGGTACTGTAAAATCTCTATCGCTTTAATTTCGACCTGGCGGAATTTCAAGTCGACTTGCTTTCCCCTTCTAGCTAATTGATACGCTTTTTTCCCTTTTATTTTTACCGCGCTGTAAATAGGAGGTTTTTGCGATATTTCTCCTTGGAAGCGATTTACTACTTTTTTTATCTCTGAAAGCGCGGGCTTTTTAACTACCTTCACTTTTTTCTTTGTTCCTTCTTGATCATCAGTAGCGCTTTCTTCCCCTAATTTAATTGTAGCGATATATTCTTTCTCTTTCTGGACTATTGTATTCAGGCACTTGGTCGCTTCCCGGCCGATTCCAACCACCAAAACTCCCCTGGCCAGCGGATCCAGGGTACCGGCATGCCCGATTTTCTTAACGCCGGTTATCTTTCTTAATTGATTGATAATGTCATGGGAGGTGGGGCCTTTCGGTTTATAGATAGCTAAGATATCATTTGTCATGCTGTAGTATCTTTAAAGTAGATAGCAGACTGATTAGTCTGCTATCCCTTGTTTAACATCAAAATTATTACCTATGGCTATATAAACCGGTTAAATTTGCCTGCGCTAAAATATGGCCCTGCATGGCCTGCTTCAGAGCCGCTTTGTCCGCGCTGGCATCCAATTGAAGCATCGCAGCAAGCGCATAAAGTTTGAAAAAATAACGATGTTCGCCAGAGGGCGGGCAAGGACCGCTGTATCCGGCCTGCCCAGCGCTGGTTATTCCTTCAATCGCGCCTTTCGGAACGCTATTTTCCGATATTTCGGCAGTGGCCGGATTGATATTCCAAACAATCCAATGCACCCAGGTTCCGGCCGGAGCATCAGGATCGTCCACAATCAGCGCTAAGCTTTGAATATTATCCGGCAGCTCAGAAAATGCCAAAGGCGGATTAACATCTTCCCCATCGCAGCTGTATTTAGCCGGAATAGATTGATTGTTTTGAAAAGCGGAACTGGTTATTTTCATAGATACCTCCTTGGTGGTTAATTCTTTTAAACTTTCCACGGACAGATTGGCAATTTCATTGACCGCGCTTTGGGAAAAAAAGTAAAGGCCGGTTCCCACAATAACGGCCACAAAAATAAGGATAAAGGTAAATCTGCTCATAATTATAGCTCACTTATTCAATAGTTTTTCTATCTCCTCATTTTCCAGCTTGCGATAACGGCCAACTGATAAGCCATTCAATTCAATATTGCCGATTCGCACCCGTTTTAATTTTAGCACATTATAACCAAACTCCTCGCACATTCTTCTGATTTGCCTGTTCTTACCCTCGTTAAGCACAATCGAGAATTCTTTATCCGCCAGCCTATTTACTTCAGCCGGCATCGTCTTATAACCATCCATTAAAACTCCCTTCTTCAGACTATTTATAAAATCGGGGGTTAAGCTTTTGTCCACTCCTACCAGATATTCCTTTTCAATTTTATGGCGGCCTTTTAGAATTTTATTGACAATCGTTCCGTCGTTGGTCAGTAGAATTAAACCGGAACTGTTTACGTCTAAGCGGCCGATAGGGTAAATTCTTTCCGGGTAATGAAGATAATCAATGACATTGTCTTTTGATTTAGGATCAGTGGTGCAAATTATTCCCACGGGCTTATGGAAAGCTAAATAGGTTTTGTTTTGAGATAACTTTATTTCTTTGCCGTCCACAAACACCCGTTCCCCTTTCTTAACCTGATCTCCCAACTGGGCAACCCGGTTATCAATTCTGACTTTTTTTGCCACGATTAACTTATCCGCTTGCCGGCGGGAGCAGTAATTGGCCTGGGTTAAGTATTTGTTAATTCTGGTTGATGACATAATAGTTAAATCATAAATAACAAGTACCAAATAAATTCCAAATTACAAAATTCAAACCTTTCCTTTTAATTATCTATGATTTCGGTCATTGATTATTGGTTATTATTTGAGATTTGGAATTTGTAATTTGGAAATTGACCCGAGGTTTCATACTCTAATTTCATATCCAATCTAGCTACAATTCGTTCTGATTCAGAATCTGCGGCGAATCTGGGTTGGGAATAATCTTCAATAACCACCGGATAAAACTTCATTTCCGTAATTCCTTCTTTTTGAAAAATTACCTTAGCCACCATTCCTTCTCTGGTTTCCTGCGACCACATTTGATCGAAAACAAAATTACCCAAGCTGTAAATAATGTATCCCCCTTGATATTCTTCTACGGTCTGCACCACGTGAGGATGATGGCCGATCACCAGCGCCGCTCCCGCTTCAATGGCCTGATGGGCAAATTCTTTCTGATGTTTGTTGGGAATAAACTGGTACTCGGTGCCATCGTGCATAGTAACTATTACAAAGTCAGCCTGTTCTTTGGCCTGTTTCACCGCCTCTTCCATTTTAACGGCATCCATAGGAGCCACTAAAGGAGAACCGGAATCAGTATAGCTGTAGCCCAAAAAGGCGAATTTTACTCCTTGCGCTTCTTTGATCAAAGGCCGGTTAGCGTCAATCGCCGTTTCGCCCACGCCGATAAAATTAATCTTTGCTTCTTTCAAATATTTAAAAGTATCCTCTAACCCTTGCCGGCCAAAATTGAGAATGTGGTTATTGGCCAAAGTCAAAACGTCAAAGCCAGCGTAAGTCAGGCCTTCGGTTACTTCCGGATCCGCCCGGAAAGCCATTTCCCCGGTCAAAATTTCGCGTCCCGGCGTAATGGGGCTTTCTAAATTGCCAAAAGTCAGATCAGCGCTTTTTAACAGATCGGCTGTTTTTAAAAGGGGATGGCGATAGTCGCCGTATTTTTTTATTTTAGAGCCGACTACTCGCGAAAGCATAACATCGCCCACGGCAATCAAGGATATTTGGGGATCGGCTAATTTTTCTTCCAGCGGCCTGGAATAATTAAGCGGCAGAGCTTCAGATTCAACAGTTGAAACATTGCCTCCAAAATAGACCGCTAAAACCATGCCCAACGCCAAACTAGCGCAAATTCCCAATATCCAATAAGATTTATGCGAAATAGTAACCATCTTAGTAAATTCTATCAAAAAACAGCAAGCCCGGCTACTAAAACGGAATTTCTAAGACCAAATAAAAAATCCTCAATCAAAACGATTGGGAATTTAGAAATGTAATTAATGAATAAGAATTATAAACTATGCTCTTTTTTTATCCAGTCAACCGCTTCTTTCAAGTCTTTAAATACTCGGTCTGCTTGAGAAAAATTCTGCTGGGCGGAAAATTCCTGGGGAATAGCTAAGCAGACCATACCGGCTGATTTTGCCGATTCCACCCCGTATTGAGTATCTTCAATAGTGATTATTTCATTAGGCTGGATTGCCAATTTTTCTGCTCCTAATAGATAAACATCCGGATATGGCTTGCCTCTTTTTACATCATCTCGGGAAATAATCGATTCGAACAACCCTTCGAGCCCGACTCTTTTTAGCTTTAATAGAATCTCCGGCCGCGGCGCCCCCGAAGAAGCCCCTACCTTCAAATTAGCCTCCCGAAGAAATTGAATCGCTTCTTTGGCATAAGGCAACAGTTTCAGCTGCTTGGTTTTAAACCACTCCATCAGTAGTTCTTCCTTCTTTTGAGAAAGCTCACCGGTTTTTAGATTAAGGCCAAACTGTTCTATTAATTCCTGCTCGATAAAGCTGGCCGTTTTGCCCGCATAATTTTTAATGTAATCCTCTTTATCTAAACTGACGCCTTGCGGACTGAGCACTTCTACCCATCCCTGATACTGAAAACCCTCCGTATCAATCAAAACACCGTCAATATCGAAAATTATTCCTTTAAGCATAAAAACTGGGTTAGTTTATTAAATTATTTTCCGAAAGAATCAAGATTTTCACTTGTTGAAATTAGTCGATAACGAAGTACTCCTGGCCTAAGATGAGGCCTACTCCCGTGGGCCAGTGGCTCCGGAACAGGGATTCGTGTCCTGGGCAGCGCTGAATGCTCCCAGGGTCGCATTCATCGACGCTCCCCAGCCTCTTGCGAGAAGCTGGGTCGCTTCTGCCCGTTCGAATCTTTGTTTCGAAAAGCTACAAGGGATTTAAATCAGATATTGAACTATCAGCCCGCTTGGCTGGGGAGGAGGGATTCGAACCCCCGATCGCGGCGCCAAAGGCCGCTGCCTTGCCACTTGGCTACTCCCCAATGATTTTTATGCTTGTTCTTTAATTTTCAATATCTATTTTAGTTTATCATCCAAGTATTTCCTACCTTGTCCTGATTTTAAAAATTTGTCTCTTTTCATCGCCTCTGATCTGTTATTAAATTCTTCTTTGTAAATTAGTGTCCATGGCATTCTTCCTTTAGTGTATCTACATTTACCATTATTATGTTCATTTACTCTTTTATCAACATTATCGGTACTTCCAATGTACCGACTAAGATATTTAATGCTTTTTATTACATAGACGAAGTACATTGTATTGTTTTATGGATTCTCCGCCGGAGGCGGATGCGCCTTTGGCGCAGAACCCCCGATCGCGGCGCCAAAGGCCGCTGCCTTGCCACTTGCCTGTCCGCCTTTGGCGGGGCTACTCCCCAAAGTATTCCTAGATTAACTGAAAAAAGAGGTTCGGTCAACCAAATCCTCTTTTTTATTCAGTTTTAAACTCTCAAATGCCGGCCAATGGCAATCATGCTGCTAATCACGCTGATTACTACCGAGATTATTATTTGCAGTCCCAGAATATTCCAGAGATTTGCGGTAAAATAGTTAAACATATTAAAATCATATCCTTCGAACAAATTGTTGATGTAAGGGGAAACGGCCGATTCCACCAAAGAACTTTCTGTTCAAAAACTTCAATAATTTTCGCCAATAAGTTGTTTTAAAGTCGGCGGCTTTAATTTTTTCAAGTTTTTTTCAGGAGCTGTTGAATTTAACGCCCAAATAATAGTGTCTATAAAATAAACGCTTCTAATAATTTTATATTTTTCTTCATTAAACTTTATTGATTGTCGTAATTTATTTATCAATCGGCTAGTAAAATCATATTCAAAATGAACATCTCTTTTCTCATCAACATATGCTTTGGCACATTCCTGATAATATATAACTCTGGCTAAATCATAAAAAGGGTCACCAAATTGCGTATATTCCCAGTCAATAATGCCCGTTAAATTTTTTTTATCTGCTAAAATATTATGCATGATAAGATCGCCATGGACTAAAACCGGTTTGACGTTTTTAAAAACTTTAGCCATTTTATCTCCATCCAGATTGCCTTCTACTTTTAAAAATAAATCGTACGCTGTTTCATTGTCAAAAATTCTTTTTTTATATTCTTTAAATTTATTAATTAGCAACTTATCATAACTTCTAAATTTTTTATTTGATTTTAATGACCAAAAATAAGGGTGTTTTTGACGATGAAAAGAAGAGACAGCAGTGGCCAAATCGTTGATTATTTTTGCTTTATTTTTTAGTTTCAGTCGTCGCCAAGCTTTTTGAACATCGCTACCTTTAATTCTTTTTTCTAGGATAATCCCGTAACCCGATAAATTTGTAAAATCCATTGTTTCAGGAAAGTATTTTAATTTTAGGGATTTGATAACGGCGTACTCGTTTTTGATGACTGCTATATCCTGATTCATTTTGATGACAAAATTTTTAGACACAAAAACTTGTGAATTTGTACCTGTAGTCGCCTTAGTAAATTTTTCCGTTATTTTGAATATTTGTTTAACTTTTGATATTACGTTAATAACTTCTTTGTTCATATTTCATGATCTTTTAAAAAATTCGGAAGGGTCTAGGTTAGTCAGGCCCTTCCGTTGATTAGCGTTGTAATTACTTACAACAGGTCGTTCTGCCGCCGCACATCGTGACCTTTGTTATCTTGGGCAAAGGTGCGACGGAAGCGTCAGTAATCTTCCTTTTCATTTCTTTCTCCTTGTTAGGGATTAAACAACATCCAGCCTGAGAAGCTTTTCAGTGGCGGCTCTGTAAAACTTACACATCTGGCTGATTTTTTGACCTTGATCACTGCCTTCTCTTGTTAAGAGACATCCGCCAAGGCAATGTCCTTCTATATCGCAACCATGGCATTCCGAAAAATCAGCTTTCAGCGATTGGGTGAGTAAATCCCTGA
>PFMD01000021.1 GCA_002784945.1 Candidatus Kerfeldbacteria bacterium CG_4_10_14_0_8_um_filter_42_10 | reverse complement strand
TTAGTCTTGTTTTTGCCTCATTGTCCGACAGCCCTTCTTCGTTGGTTTTAAGGTCCTTAATCGTCGCTTCAAGAGTCTGATTATAGTGTTTTTTTAGAGCTGACATGCATTAAATTATAACATAAAAATCCGTATAAACAAAAAAATCCTCGCTAATTAGATCAAATTGTTTAATTCTAAAATCTATACCAATTTTTCACACTTTTTTACCAGATCCTCTAACCTCCATTGCGCTTTTACCAGAAATTCTGCTCCCAGCGCTTCGGATGCTTTTTTCTTTTCCGGAGAAGGGATATTAGTAAGCATTACAATTTTACTATTTTTTCCCCACTTATCGTCCCTAATTTTTTTTAAAAAATCGATACCGTCAAACATCGGCATTACATAATCAAGTATGATCAAATCGGGATGTTCTTTAAAAGCTATTACTAAACCCTCTTGGCCGCTCTTTGCTCCAAGAATGGCTATATTTTTTTGACTAAAAGCGTTCTTAATCGCTGATCTAACTGACGCCTCATCGTCAACAATCAATATTTTTTTTGGATCGTCCATATAGTTTATTGTTTAATTGTTTGGTCGGGGTGAGAGGATTTGAACCTCCGATCTCATGCACCCCATGCATGCGCCTTAGCCGCTAGGCCACACCCCGACGCTCATAATATATAGTAAAACTAAAATATATACAAATAAAAAAGGATATAACCAAATTAATTTTAGGAACAGCCTTATAATTTTAGAATGGTACAGTAAAAGCCGGCGAATCTTGTCGGCTTACTTTTTTAAACTCAATTATTCTTCTCTTAACCAATCGCTTGCTTCTTTTCGATCGCTAAAAGCATTCACTTTCTTCTTTCTTGCTATAGTAAATATACTCTTCGCTATGGAAACGTGAAAGTAACTAGCACCAATAATAGCGATCTTATTAATTCTAGCGTCTGAGGATAATTTAATGTAAATTTCTCTTGCTTTTGCCGAAGGCGGGACCTTGACTATTTTCAAGGGCGTTAAGTCAAGTAAGATGTTTGTAGATTTAGGAGTGCTCTGATTTAAAATATTTTCCACTTCATTCTTTATTAACTGCGCTGCAAGAATAGTTTCTTCTTTATCAGAAGATTCATTAAAGATACTTAAATTAAGTATCCCGTTTTCATCTAAAAACAGCTTGAAGGTTTTTCGAATCTCTTCTTCTGATTTCATAAAACAGAACAAAAATAGGAGCTCTACTTTCAAACCAGTAATCGCCCTAGCTCCTTATGGAAAAGTGGGTGCTCGCAATCTTAGCCCGCAGGCTAAGAAGATATTGAGCTCCCAATATAATAATCCTGTCGAACTGGATTAACTGGTTCTTGAAAAGTAGAGCATTTTAAGTATATTCCATACCTATTTATCTGACAATGAATACGGATAAAAAAACCGCTAAACACAGAGGTTTAGCGGGTTAACTGAAGGTGCGATTACGGTATCCATAGATACCAGTCCGGATTATCTCCACTGAATTCAGGCGGAGGAAATGATCCAACTGCTATCCTGGCCGGCCGTTGAGCTACCACTGTTACACTTTCTGGGAGTGGGAAGTGTTGTTGAGCGATTGACACGGATTTACAACCATTTCCGCAACAGCCCCGAAAACCATGCGAGACTGTATTAGATAAGCCACTGAATGGCTGATCGTAATGGGTCACTTCTTCCCAGACAATGGTTATCGACTCACCGCAGGAGCAGTCAGGTAATTTTTCTGGCATGATTTTTCACCTCCTATTGAAACTAATTCTTTTCTTTGTCCAGAAATTTTCATTCCTAATAATTTAGGACCGACTATCTCGGGACAAATATTTAAAATAGCGAGATTTAATTTGCGATATACGAATAGCGAACTGAGAGTGGCGATCGAGTTTAGCTCGACGATAATCAAAAAAGCCACCGTCCGGTGGCTAGTTAAAATGATTTAAATTAAAATTAACTAATCACCGGGCGACAGCTTAAAAAAGAAACCAAAAAATTGGATTTGATTATTTAATAATTTCTGAATTGTGGTTTCTCTGATAATCATGGTGATTTTCGATGTTAGAAAAATAATAGCAAACCGCGGTAAAGCTGTCAAATAATAAAACCTAGAATGGGAATTTATTACTCAAAATAGGAAATTGATAACCTAAAAACGATTAAATGATTTACCATCGTCTGAAACACTAAATCCTTTGAAGTAAGTATTTAAAGTCGTTTTTTCTAAATCATCAACGGTGATATTTCTGAAATTTTTTGATTTTCTAAAAAAAACTTCTACTGCTCTCATATAGAAATCATGTGAAACAAGCATGACTGTCTGATTTTTATCCTGATGTTTCTTTAAACTTTTCAAAACAGCTTCAATGCGCTTAAAAACATGATCTATTTGCTCAACCGGTCCCTTATTAATTAAGGCATTATATAAAGCTGTTCTGACTGCCGGCATTTTCTCTTTTAAAAATTTTTCTTTAGACAGAATATCCTTCAGGCAAAAATCAATTTCTTTCAAATAAGGGTTGCCAAAAATCGGCACTTTTCTATTATATTTTTCCTTCAAAACTTTACCAATTAAAAAGGCTGAATCCCTTGATCTTTTAGATTGAAAATTGGAATTATTAAAATAAATGACGTCTATATTTTTTAATGGCAATCCGGCTGCTGCCTTTAAAAATAATTTATTGCTGTTTTGGACAATGGACGGATCAAGCTGGCCTGTCGCCAAATCATTTAAAATTCCATAAGGCATCTGCAGATGATTTTCATAAGGCAAGTCCAGTTTGCTATGTCTAATAAAATAGATTTTTATTTTATTTTTCATAAAATTATTTTACTCTATTATTAATAATAAGTAAAAAAGAGCACGGGGTCACTGACAAGATAAACTTGAAGTGACACCGTGCTTAATCCTCTAGTCAAGAATGTAGATCTTGCCGGCAGGACCATCAACGCGCACCCGCTGGCCAGTCTTGATGACTTTAGTAGCGTGTTTGACATTAAGAACAGCTGCAATCCCAAGTTCCCGGGCGGTAATCGCTCCGTGAGCAAGCGGACCGCCTACCTCAGTGACTAAACCGCCATTACCGACTGCACCGATGATTGGCGCCCAGGTCGGGTCAGTAGTGTGTGCTACCAGTACACAACCGTCACTCATCAGTTCTAGGGCATGATGATCATTCGGGTCAAGAATAACAACCGCCGGACCCTCCGCGACAAACGACGTTACGCCGATGCCTAGCAACTCGCTAGCACCTTTCGGGGTATCAACCAAGCCGATTTTACTCAACTGATCGACAAACATGACCTGCGGCACTTCCATCTTGAACTCTTGATCATGGCGTTCTTTTCGTTGGATGGCGAGCTTAAGCGCATCGTTCGGCGCATCAATCAACATCCTGATTTCCCTGGGATCAAGGAAGAAGATGTGGCCGGGCGGCCACTTCAACTGCGCTTCAACGGAAAGTAGCTGGCTACGAACCAAGTCATAAACCCTGAGATAATTAAACTTGACTCGCTCGCGGAGTGCCAGATACGTCCGAGCCGAATCAACGTCCCGCTCGAATTCTTTCCGTTTGTCTCCGGTTAAACCGGCGCTGACATATTGCTGCGCCGTTCGGTATTCCTGAAGCCGACGCTGAAGTTCAGCCTTAGGATCACCTTTAATCCCAATAGCGAGTTGATCCATCATCTCGGGATGTTCGTGATACCGCGGTCCGGAGATTTCCAATTCGTTGAACCCTAGATGTCCAAACTCCGCCAAAACAGAAGCTTGAGTGACTGTTCCGTTGTTTAGTTGATCCAAGCGAACGTTGAACTCGATCGTCGGATCGTTTTGCAGGCCGCTGGTAAGATAATCGAGCAGTTGCTGACCTCCGGCTCCATTAAAGTGTGTCTCTAACGTTTTACGCAGACGAGCGTAGGCAAAAAAGCCGAGCCGTGCCACGATGACGAACCAAACACAGACTTTTGTGCGCAGGAAGTCGAACTTTTCCTGAAGTGATTCAATCAGTTCAGACGACAACGGAAGTTGAGCGAATCGGCGCTGTTGATTAACAAACTCAGCGACAATCGGCTCATGAACGCTTAAATAAGCGTCGGCAAATGTCCGTTCCCACTGACGAATGCCGGTAAAGAACCGATCATAACACTGCTTGTAAACCTCGGCCTTTTCCCGTCCGTATAGTTCCGTGAGACGCTCCAAGCTCGGATTCTGGTCGTAGAGACTAACCTCAGGGTAATTGGCGAACCGTTCATCAGCTTGAATTGCATCAAAGTAAGAACGCACCATTCCTTGAAGGTAATCAATCGGTGAGATGCCTGAGATTCGGTAGGTTAGAGCGTCATGGAAAATGCTGCAACGCGGTTGTGAGCCAATTAATTCAAAAAAACCAGCGTCCAACTCTTCTCCGATGGAGTACCCCATCAAGTTGCGACCGGTGCGGATCGCTCCGTCGCCATGCGCAAAGATGTAGGTAAACAACCCGAAACTGAATGGGGTAGGGTGTTGAGTGAGCAGTTCTGCGACATTCTGATCGCTAAGCACGTCAATCGGAACTGTAACGCCAAGATTCTCCAAACGCGAACGCTCTGCGGCCACCGCCGCTTTGGCTGATTTAATCGCTTGATAACGAATCAATCCGGGAGAATCGCCAACAGCAGTAATTGGCCGATTTTGCACGAGTGATTTATCCATCCTCCCACTGTTGTCTACTGCCAGAGCGATCTCACAATCTTGAGGAACGCCGTTTTCAATTGCTTCAATTGTGAGAACGAATTTAACCAGGTTCAACAGCTGGCTCGGTTCAAGCGATCTTTTATCCTTCAATTGGGAAGGCATCGGCACTACTTTTTCGTCGGTTACCATCAACGCCTTAGTGGTGATGGTTTCAGACAATATCCTACCGTTGCGGTCAAGAATGAAAATGTCACCAGTTTCTCTGCCAGCGGTTAATAACTGCCCGCCTCCGAAAGTTGACTGAATGACAATTTCATCCGGTGAACCGTTCATCGGGTTACGCGTAAACACCACGGCAAACCGATCGCAAACTGCCATCTGATGCACCAAGATTGAAAGTTTCAGTTCACCTTCAATCCCCATTCGGATACGGTAACCATCCATTTTGCCGTTGAATGTTTCGGTAATACAGGTGACTATTGCCTCCAGGAATGCTTTCTTACCAAGAACGTTCGTCGGGCTCTCTGAACCTCCGGCCCAGGAAGCATTGGCTTGGTCCTCAACCGACAGTGCGCCGCGGACTGCCACCCGCATTCCGTCGTGTTCAAAACCGCCTCGGCGATAGGCTGATAGCAATTCTCTACGGGTGTAGCCGGGCAACCGATTGCCTTCGTGCAACGATTCAACGATGTCCTTAACAACTGCCTGAAAGACGACAAAGCCACGAGACGGCACAGGCAATCCCTGACGCCAGTTGTGGTAAAGTCGCGTAATTTTACCGGGTAGTACAGCGAGTTGTTCTGCTGTCAGACTAGTAAAACTGACTATCCGATTTTTAGCTGCAGATCCTTTCATTTTTCCCTTCTTTCTTGATTTTAAAGAACAAAAAACCCCTCATCCCAAAATCCAAAAAATTGGACAGAAGGACGAGAGGTCTTGAATTCAAGACAGCCCGTGGTACCACCTTTGTTGTTTTATAAATCCAGCTGGCGAATTAAAAAAATCCGCCAGTAAAACGGATTCTAAAAAACCACTTTTACTGACTCTGTTCCTTTCTGAGACAAGCTCATTCGGGCGACATCAGTTATCCTATGATTACGGAGGAAGCCGGATCTCCACTAACGCAGAGATCACTTCTCGAAACAAATTGTACTTTGTTCGAAAACTCAGGCCCAACCCTTTTTCTTATGGAAAAAGGGACCTAAATTGAAAGTTTTGTAATTATCAATGAATTAAATAAATATTAACAAACTGCCTGGAACCTGTCAAATGCAAATCGGGTAGCGGGAACGACGTCGTTCCCGCTACCCTTTTCAAATCAATTTAAAAAGAAAAACCACCCGCCAAAGCAGGTGGTGTACTCACTGAGTTAAAAAGAACTATACGGGCATACTGGCCCAACGCCGTCTGGTCTCTTCGCTAAGCTGATTCCCCTGGACCGTTATGGTGATGTGGGACGGCAAATCGCTTAATTCGCCTTCTGTTAAAGCCTTGTTTAAAGCTTGGATGGCGGTTTCTAGCGTTTTGCCGCTGAACTGCCGAGCAGGGGTGAAATTTGCTTGTTTCTTTTCCACGGCACTCCTCCTTTAAAAATGTACGATGCGTTATGGTATTTATCCTTCTGGTTATTTTTATATTTTAAAACCGGCTCTTGAGAGAGACCGGCTTAAGCGTTTCTATTATTATTTTTTCACTATACCAAGCCTCTCATCTGAAAAAGGTGATAATAATAATTAGGCTTGATTTGGATTGATTGTTCATTTTGATACTTAAAAACTGGCTTATCCGGCCAGTTTTCCTATATATTATTCTATCGTAAAACTAGCCAGAGTGTCTGGTGTTAATAATAATTATTGCTGCTATGTTTCTAACGTTTCTGTTCATAACTTTAGATTGATTTTATTCTATATGTTTAAACGCGTCAAGCTCCGCCCAGTTCTTGGCGCTCGCTCTCATCATATACTGCCGAAAAATCAAGTTTTTGGTAGTTAAAAAGTTCATCTTCGTTGAAAAAACGGTAAATCTCCTGTTCCGCTGTTTCTTTGGAATCGGAAGCGTGTACGATATTATGCCCTTTGCTCATAGAAAAGTCGCCCCGGATACTGCCGGCATCCGCTTCTCGGCCGGTGGTCGGGCCAACAATCAACCGAACCGCATTAATGGCGCTGTGCCCTTCTAGCACCATTACCACTACCGGCGAAGACTGCATAAATTTTTTTAAATCTTCAAAAAATGGCTTGTCTTTATGATGCTCGTAATGTTCCGCAATTAAGGTATCATCGATAGAAAACATTTTTAACCCGACGATCTTCAATCCTTTTCTCTCGAAGCGAGTGACTACTTCGCCTAATAAATTTCTTTGCAAAGCATCGGGCTTAATGATAATTAAAGTTCTTTCTTTCATTTATTTTCCTTTGCTCTTTAATAGTTCCCTTACTTTTTCTACCACTTCGGTAGGGGTATGGTTGGCTTTGACAAAATAATCATCCGCTCCCAACGCTTTACCTTTTTGGATATCCTGATCTTGCCCCAAGTTAGTCAACAGGATAACGGGCGTATTTTTAATGTTAGCATCACCGCGAATCTCTTTTAAGGTGGCAAAACCATCCAGTTTAGGAAGAATGATATCTAGCAGTATCAAATCTGGCTTGTTTTCTTTAGCCAGTTTTAATCCATCGGATCCGTTTTCCGCGGTAACAATATCGTACCCTTCTCGGTTAAACTTCGAGGAATACATCTCTAAGAGCATTTTATCATCCTCAATTAGAAGGATTTTTTGCTTGCTATTCATAAATAATATTTGACTTTACTAAATTATTAATCCTCCTCCTTTATTTATATATATCACAATCCGCTAAAATTGGCAAAAAACCCCTCCTCACCTCCCTTTATTAAGGGGAGGAAAGGAAGGGGGTAAAATGCCAATTAGCGGTCTGTTCATATTGATACGCCACGTTCAGAATCTGGCTTTCGGCAAACGGCTTTCCGATCAGCTGAATCCCCACCGGCAAACCATTAGACATAGCGCAAGGAACGGAAATAGCCGGCACTCCGCCCATGTTGGCCGAAACGGTATAGATATCAGAAAGATACATTGTCAGGGGGTTAGCTAGTTTTTCCCCCAAACGGAAAGCAACGGTAGGAGTAGTGGGAGTGGCTAAAAGATCAACTTTTTGAAACACTTCGCTGAACTCTTTTTCCACCAGCGCTTTTACTTTCTGCGCTCTGATATAGTAAGCATCATAGTATCCGCTGGAAAGACTGTAAGTTCCAATCATTATCCTTCTTTTTACTTCATCACCGAACCCATCGGCTCGTGAACGGCTGTAGACTGAAAATAAGTCATCAACGTTTTTTTTACCAGCAGCGGAATATCCATAGCGAATACCGTCATAACGGGCCAAATTAGCGCTAGCTTCGGCCGGCAGAATAATATAGTATGCCGCTAAAGCATAGTTGGTGTAAGGAAGGCTTACTTCTTGGACCTTGGCGCCCAGTTCTTCCAGTTTGGCAATTGCTTCTTTCACCGATTTCTCTACCGCCTTATCCATTCCCTTAACAAAGTATTCTTTGGGAATGCCAATCTTAATTCCTTTAATTTCTTTTTTTAATTCCTTGGTGTAATCAGGAACGGCTAGAGCGACCGAAGTGGAATCGTAAGCATCTTTGCCCGCAATCTGGTTAAGCACCAAGGCGGCATCTTCCACGGTTTTGGTAATAGGTCCGATTTGATCAAAAGACGAAGCCAGCGCAATTAACCCATAGCGGGATACTCTGCCGTAAGTGGGCTTTAATCCTACCACTCCGCAAAAGGCCGCGGGCTGACGGACTGATCCGCCGGTATCAGATCCTAAGGCGAAAACACACTCATCCGCCGCTACTGCCGCGGCCGATCCACCCGAAGAGCCGCCAGGCACTCGGGAAAGATCGTAAGGATTTTTTGTTTTTTGAAACGCAGAATTTTCGCAAGAGGCGCCCATGGCGAATTCGTCTAAATTGGTCTTGCCCAGCAATACCATGCCCGCTTTTTTTAGCTTTTTGGTCACAGTGGCATCATAGCTGGCTTGATAATCTTTTAAAATTTTTGAACCAGCCGTAGTTTTAAGACCTTTAGCTAAAATATTATCTTTCAAAGCCACCGGAACACCCATTAATGGCGAGTGATACTCCCCTTTTTTAATTTTTTGATCGATTGCTTCGGCGGTTTTTAAAGCAGTTTCTTTTTCCACGTCCAAAAAAGCTGATATTTTGCCATCAACTTGATCAATTCTTTTTAAAAAGGATTCGGTTAATTCCAAGGAAGACAGCTCCCTATTTTTTATTTTTTGGGCCGCTTCTTTTAAGGTTAGCTCGAATAGTTCCATAATTTATTTCAAAACTGCTTCAACTTTAAAATGCTCATTTTTTTGCTCGGGCGCCTGATTCAAAAGTTCCTTATGTTTAGCATATCGTTCGGCTTTATCTTCTCGAAATACATTTACACCTCTGTTTGATAAAATTTCTTTGACTGGTTCAACATCCGCCTCTTTTAATTTATTGACATAATCGATAATCAAAGAGAGCTGGTGCTGAAACTTTTTGATTTCAGCATCAGAAAGCTCTATTCGAGCAAGCTGAGCAATGTGGGCTACTTCTTCTTTGCTTATTAGCATAGCTAATATTTATTATAAACCCTGCCGTTTTTTTGGCCAAATATCTGTTGGTTTATTGTTATATTGTTATATTG
This sequence comes from Candidatus Kerfeldbacteria bacterium CG_4_10_14_0_8_um_filter_42_10, assembly GCA_002784945.1. Taxonomy (GTDB): domain Bacteria; phylum Patescibacteriota; class Patescibacteriia; order UM-FILTER-42-10; family UM-FILTER-42-10; genus UM-FILTER-42-10. The sequence continues at coordinate 24,704 of PFMD01000021.1, read as the reverse complement.
TTATATTGCTATATTGTTGTATTGCTGTATTGTTTTATATTTTGACAATGAAGTGATTTAACAATTCGACAATATAACAATATAGCAATACAATGTTACTTCAATAGATTCAGAAGCTCTTTTTCGGAAATTATTTTTACTCCCAGTTTTTTGGCTTTTTCGTATTTGGATCCAGGATTATCGCCCGCGACCAAAAAATCTGTGTTCAGGCTAAGGGAGCTAGCGGCTTTTCCGCCCGCTTCCCGAATTTTTGTTTTAGCCTCTTCTCGAGAAAGAGAAGGCAGGGTCCCGGTGATTACAAAGGTTTTTCCCGAAGCTTCGGTTTTTTTCCGTACCTCCGGCTCTTTGATTTTTATGCCCTGATCCAATAATCGGGCGAGCAGCTGAAGACTGTGTTTGTCCTGGAAAAAATCACTGATTGATCGGGCCACCACCTCTCCGATTTCATATATTCTGTTTAAATCATCAAAACTCGCTTTTTGCAGCCGGCCGATCGTTCTAAAATGATTGGCCAGATCAATGGCCGTTTCTTCTCCCACGTGGCGGATTCCTAAAGCATAAATAAAGCGGGCTAAACTTATTTTTTTTGCCTTTTCCACCGCCTCGATGATATTGGCCGCTGATTTTTCGGCAAACCGCTCAAGCGGTTCTAGGTCAGATGTATTAAGACCAAAAATATCCGAAACATCCTTAATGAGATTATTTTCAAGCAGCTGATCGATAATCTTGGGCCCCAGGCCTTCAATGTCGAACGCTTTTTTAGAAACAAAGTGATAGATTTTTTCTTTTTGGACGGCAAAACAGTTTTTATTGCTGCAGTAATGGGCCACCTCCCCTTTTCTTCTGACTACCTTGGACCCGCAAATCGGACATTGAACGGGCATGTTAAATTTTTTTTCTTGGCCTGTTCTAAGTTTAGAAAGTGCCTTAACCACTTCAGGAATGATGTCTCCGGCTTTTTGGATGATTACCGTATCGCCAATCCGAACGTCCAGCCTTTTTATTTCGTCTTCGTTATGGAGCGTGGCGCGCGCCACGGTGCTGCCGGCTACCCGGACCGGCCGTAAGTGGGCCACCGGGGTCAGGGCGCCGGTGCGACCAACCTGCACTTGAATATCCTCCACCACGGTAGTGGCCTGTTCCGCCGGATATTTATAGGCAATGGCGCCGCGCGGCGCTTTTCCGACCACTCCCAGCCTTTCAAAAGTTTTTTGATCATTAATGTTCACCACAACGCCGTCGATCCAAAACGGCAAACTGTTTCTTTTTTTACTCACTTCATTGTGGTATTGTTCCACCGCGGAAAGATCAGGACAATATTGATTCAGTTTGGTTCCGGCTCGAAATCCCAACTTTTGCAGAATTTCGTGCGCTTCTTGATGGGTTTTTTGACCCAGATCGGTAACCAAGCCGTAAGCCATGAAATTCAGCTTGCGCGAAGCGGTTATTTTAGAATCCAGCTGTCTAATAGAGCCGGCCGCCGCATTTCGGGGATTGGCAAATTCAGGCTGTTCGTTTTCTTTCTGAATTTCGTTCAGTTTATCAAAGTCGGTCTTTTTCATGAAAACTTCTCCGCGCACTTCCAGTTCCTCTTCGGCTTTTTTCTGGAGACTTGAAGGAAGATCGGCTAAATTGACTTGTAAGGGAATGGCTTCGATGGTTTTTAAATTTTCCGTAACATCCTCGCCTACTTTGCCGTTTCCTCTGGTCGCTCCTTTCCAAAATATTCCTTGTTTATAAACCAAAGTAATGGCTAAACCATCCATTTTCAATTCGGCGTAATAATCAAGTTTGATTTCTTTGGGTAAAAGTTTTTTGTTTCTGTTCTCCCAATCCTGCATTTCGGTAAACAAAAAAACATCGTTCAGCGACAACATAGGCAATTTATGCTGGATTTTTTTGAATTCAGCCAGCGGTTTTCCGCCCACGCGCTGAGTAGGAGAATCCGGAGCAATAAATTCCGGAAATTTTCTTTCCAGCTGATCCAGCTCGTGCTTTAAGGAATCAAGAGCGGCATCGGATATTTCCTGCTTATCTAACACATGATAAAGATAGCGATGACGGTTAATCTCCTTTTTAAGTTTTTCAATTCTTAACTTAGCCTCTTTTTTATCCATAATAGTCAATAATCCTCCTTGCCCAATAGTTCTCTTTTAAAGAGATTAAGACTCTTTTCGAATGGGTTCGCCATCACAAGGATGATACCCTGGAGGAGTGTCGGTTATCTGATACCAATCAAGGTATAGGGAAGTGTTAGGAGCGGAAAATTTCAGCCGATAGTTGGAATCAAGAGCAACTGTTTCAGAAAAAGTGCATTCCACAAAGGAATTATCGGGTGATTGCTCTAAACCCCATAAATCGTTAGTCGTAAATGTTTTTTTAACTGCCCCTCCGGAATCTAATACTTCCAGCTTCAGGTTTTCTTGATCCAAGGCGGTAAAACCCAGCCTTACCGACAAATAGTAATTGCCGCTGGAAACACTGCCAGGCACCACTACGTCTGACCAGCGATTTTCGTCATATCGGCAAGCGCCCCATTCATGGGGAAGATTAGCCCAAACATCTTCACCGGCACCAGTAGGAAAAACGCTGGTATTGCTGTAGCGGAAGCATTCGGCGTAAGGAGCGCCGCTATCGCTAAAATCATGCGGATTCCATCCTAGGTTTTTGCATTCACCGACGGTATTACAGCTCAAATCACTGCAACTGCAACTTAAGGCCGCTTCGCTCTCGGGAATATTATATTCAATCGGTAACCGTCCGGAGTTGTATAGATAATCACATTTCTTTTCGATATCGGGCGGCACCTCATTGGTGAATTGATACCAATCAAGGTGATTACTGCTATCGCTGGAATCGTTTCCGTGCTTAAATTCTATAAAATAGCCCGGCTCCAAATGGAACGAATCACTGGAAACGCATCTTTCATAAGAAGATACTGCCGGGTTAGCCTGCGAGGAATAAAGATCCTTCATAAAGAATTGGTCAGTGGTATTTCCGCCGACATCCTTAATGGTTATTATCATTTCTTCCGTGTTCTGGTTAGAATCAAATTTTTCTCTTAAAGACACGTAATAATCACCGGACCCGTTAGGCAGATCCTCCTCTCTTATTTTTTTTCTGACAACGGTCTGGGCTTGAGGAATTGTTTCTTCTACGCGGATGATACAATTACCCCAGCCGCTGGCCACTGTTCCATCTTCGCCGTAATCGGCTGGATCTCTTTTTGTGCACCGCAATAAAGGATCCCACCAAAATTCGGAATCAAGCCAGCTAGCGGGATAAGTAGCGCTATCTGCTCCCACGGCCGGAGGATATCCAGAATCAGGCGGCCCCATCCCTAGGTTTCCGCAAGACGGCTCCGGCCCGCTAGGTGCGGCTAAACTGCTTTTGCTGCATACCGGATAAGAAACGCCGTCTTGGCAAATACACTCCGTTGGTCGAACGCAAGACGCACCATCACAGTCAGCGCTGCTTTCACAAATCTTGCCCACATTAATACCGCTAGCACATGCTTTAGAAGAATTACCTGCTAAAATTCCTCTCTCAATCTCAATCGGACCGGAACTGGAATAACCAGAAACAGGCGTCTTCTTTAATTTTTCTTTAGTAAAGATAACGTAATCGAACAGACCGGAAACCGGCAGCTTCCAAGGTAAAGACGCGCTTAAGGCCTGCTCGGTACGACCATATTTCCCAACTGTTTTAATATGCACTCGGGCCGGAATATCAACAAATTGATCTTCCGCATCAACGGCTTTGACTTCAATGCTGTCTACATCAGCATACAGCGCTTTAACCCGCACTTGGTAGAACACAATTTCTGGGATGCTGGGATCTAATAAATCCACCACGCCGCACTGTTTAGAAGCGCCTACTGCGGGATATAATAATGGATCCGGACAGTCTGTTTCATTTTGTCCGTCTCCGATCCAATCTAAATAAGCGCTGCTCAACAATGTCTTGGTCACATTTTCATAAGAGTTGCCATCGACATCCCAGCCGGTCCAGCTGATTTCTACCCACTCCTCGCCTAAGCCAAAGCAATCGTTATAGTTGGGCGGCCCTATCGTTAAAAATTCACAGGGATTATTATCCCAGGAAATCCACAAATATCTGATTGAGGCCTGACTGCCAAAAGGGGCGTCGGGATCAAATAAATCATTTTGTTCTGATTCATCTTTTTTTAGAGAAAAGGTTTTATTTTCTTCAATTGATTGGACAGAATCTTGATCAATCGACATTGTTAAACCGGAAAGATCGAATGATTCGCTAATTTGTTTTATATCCGTAATGGTATCTGCCAAATTTTTAGTGTCGTTAAGACGGTTTATTTTAACCTGATAAAGACTTCTTTCCAAGCTGCTTTCCGCTCCGTACTGGGCGGTAATGGAATTATCAATATTCTGAGAAGATTTGATTTGATTAATGATAAGCGTAGCAAAACCGATTCCCGCTGCTGACACTCCCGCTAAAATCAGTAACGACAAAAGAAGCACCTGGCCACGATTGTTGTCTCGCATTCGCTGCTCCATTTTTAGATTTGATTGGTCTTTCATGTTTTTGACTTCATTTCTACTTTAATTGTTTTATTGTTATATTGTTTTATTGTTTTTTTATTTAACAATTCAACAATATAACAATTCAGCAATTTAAAGTTCATCTACGATAAATCATGGAAGTAACGGTTGTTTGTAAATTAACTTTTTCTTCATAACCAACGTCATTGCTTACTGTTTCTAACAGAATGGTGACAGCGGGCTGTTTATCTTGAATTACGCAACGTTTATCCACGCATTGATTGGAATCACAATCGCGGTTGACGGTACATTCATTAGGAATAGCAAAAGGGTCAGAAAAAGGCATAACATAGATTTTGAGATCGGTTACTTTGACGCCGCTGGGAGTGACCTTTTGCCAATTATTCTCCGGCTGGTGTTGATCATTCATTAAATTACAACGATTATACTCATAATAAGTATTGGAACATACTTCAATGTCTTGTCCGTTCAGCTTATAAAAAATCTGGTTGTTGTCTTGATCTTTGGTGGCCAGGATATTTATCGGAATACTCAAATCGATCTTGTCGCAGATGGCTCCCGTTCCCACGCATTCATTCCCATTGGGGCAAGGATCTCCGGGGTTGTTTCCTCCGGAACAAACGGCCTGGTAATAATCGTAGTCAATCGTTCCCAGCTTTACCGCCTGGGCAATTGATTCAATGGCGAATCGGGCATCGCTCTGAACGGCCTGCACGTTGCGCACCTGGCGCTGAACATTGGTAATGGTCATGAATAAATCTACCGCTATTAAAGACGTAGTGGAAAAAACGGCAAGCACTACCACCATTTCCATTAGGGTGAAACCTCTCTGTTTGTGGTTTTTATTAAATTTTTTGTATCGAACGCTATTCATGTTAGAGATTATGAGATCACGGCGATCCGAGATCGGATATTAAATTGTCGAGTGGCTATTAATCTCCTTATTTCTTCTGTTGATAAAGAGAGTTTATAAAATTGTTGATACTTTTACAGAGATTTTCGTATCTTTTATCAAGGATTTGGAAGTTTCTTTTAGTTAGGATCTCCGTGATTGCTGATCGCATAGTCGTCTATCGCCGTGATCGCCGCGATCTCCGAAATCTCTTCGATCTCCCGTAATCTGCGAAATGAGCGACAAAGTCCACAACCAGCAACAATAGAAAATCATCCAGCTAAACCAAACCTTATTTCCAATTATACAAATGATCTTCAAATATCAGAGTGCGCCAATTATTCTTTTCAAACCACCGGGTTTCCGATTTAACATTAATACCGATTTTAGGATTAGCGGGCGGACAAAATTCATCCGAGGGTATTGATTGATAGTCGGCACAAATTTCTAAAGTCGAAATCAGCCGATAATATTCCGTTGGTTCCCAGCCTAATGGCCGGTTGGCCGGATCAGCGAATTGGGCATATAATCCATCTTTAAAGAAAATTCGGCATTTTTCATCTTGAAGGCAAGTGCTGAAATCCGTTCCATTTTCGTAATCAAGCGTCCAGGTGATATTAGTGGCATTAAAAATAGCAATCGCAGTATGGTCATCAGATAAACCAAGGTTATCATCCCAACTAGATGGCCTGGTTTTGCTAGCCTCAATGGAAAGCCAATTATTATCTCTGGTCATTCGGGCCACCTCAGCCCCTTCTCGCCCTAAACTGGCGGCAATAACCTGCTGTTTACTGGCTTTTCCGCCCCGGATAGTGGCCATAGTCAAAACCAAAGTGCTGACTACTCCCACTAAGATAACGCTCACTGCCACCACTAGCTCGATCATGGATTGAGCTTTGGAGTTAATTACCAATTTACCTTTTGGAATTAGCATTGTTTTTGCTATTTACCCCGTTAGAAGCCTTCACATGTTACGCTTATTCCTACTACTAGGTTTTATTTTACTCTTCTATGAAACTTCTAACGGGGTTTACGGCCAATTAATCATGCAATTACTGTTAGCAATACTACTCACTTCTCCGGAAACACCATTAATATATATTTCCCGGCATTTTCCCGTATTTTCATGTTGTACTAAAATTTTAATGCTTTGCTCTGAAATCGCTCTAGCGTCTAAAGGCGGCGGACCACTTTGGCTATAAGTATAAAAATAAGGAATCGGCTTGGGCGGTCTAAACGTAATATCCAATCCGAAGGGCCCCTTGACGGGGCATCCCAGTTTTTCCGGACTGGCCCATAAACAATACCAGCCGAAGTCTCTTATAAATACCCCTTTGGGCAAAGCGTAATTTTCACCGCCCGCTAGGGCAAAATCATCTTGATCAAATATCCCCAGTGCTCCTGAAGTATCGGCAAACAAAGTATAGGTAGTGGGACAATCTATATTTGGGACTTCAGGATTTCCTAATTCACTCTCATAGCAATTTTGATAGTTCTCATTTTCAATCTGCCCAATGGCAATGCCGAATCCGCCAGAAGGGACTTTGCTGACACAGTTGCCCGATTGAGTACCCAGACAATCATCGTTTGTGGCACATGGTTTTCCTTGGTTATCGCCGGAATCACAGAAGCTAGCTATTTGGCCGGACATTCCCAGTGTTTGAACTTTTCTTAAATTGTCTTCCATTTCCAGGGTACCTCTTCTTAAATCATCATTTTTTTGACCTTGCCTAAAGTTCCCCAAAACCATTCCGATCACCAAAGCAAAAATTCCCACGGACACGACCAATTCCAACAGAGTGAACCCTAAATTATGCGAAATTTTTGCTTTTTCCATCATTACCTTTCATTAAAGAAGATAGAACCGGATTATTTCTTCTCCAAAGAGCAAAACAATTAAAGTTGCAAAAGAAAGAAATATTCCCAGAGGCACCATATCCTGCCACTTCTTTTTCTTTATAATCATCAGCCCAATCGCCACGACTGCTCCGCTGATGTAAGTGATAAAGACAAGCGGAACAATTTTGGGCCAGCCGACCATGAAACCGCACATTAAACCGAGCCGCAAGTCTCCTCCGCCAATCCATTTTCCTCTTGATATTATAAATTGAATTAAAAAGAAACCTAGCCCTATTATACCACCAATCAACAGTTTAGTCAGTGACATTTCCAGAATCAAAGAGCCAGTAAACCCCAGTAAAATTGCGGGAATAGCCACTTGGTCCAGTACTAAATAATACTTCAGATCATATACAAAAATAACAATCAGAAAAAGGGAATAAAGAGAGTAAATAAAAAATTCCAACGATAATCCAAAATTAAAATAGAGCACTATTAACACTAAAGCGGCGGCTAGCTCCACCAACGGGTATTGCCAAGAAATTTTTTTGCGGCAATAACGGCACCGGCCCTTTTGGATAATAAAACTAAATAAGGGAATAAGGTCTTGCGCCGAAAGAGTATGTCGGCAATGCGGACAAAAAGAACGTCCCTTCAAAAAGCTTATTCCTTTATGCAGGCGATAAATTATCGCGTTAAGAAAACTGCCGATAATAAGCCCGACGATAGTTATAATTACAAACATTTATCTATATTTTAGGTTAGGTGCTTGGGATAATACGGAGATCAAGAGATCACGGCGATCCGAGATTGAATATTAAATTGTTGAGTGGCTATTAAAATCTCCTTACTTCTTCTGTTGATAAAGAGAGTTTATAAAATTGTTGATACTTTTGCAAAGATTTTCGTATCTTTTATCCAAGATTTGAAAATTTTTCTTGGTGAGGTATTTTAAACCGAGCGCAACTCTTAAATGGCTTTGTGTTTCTTCTACTTCTGCTCGGGAATTATAGAGAGTTCTAATTTTATCGGCAAAGTAATAACGACCGTGCGCTTCGGCAATATTGGCAATAACCGAATTAGCCGACCTTCTAATCTGATCAATCAGTGAATATTGTTCTTCTTTAGGAAATTCGGCTGTTACTTTATATATTTCCATTAAAAGAGCGTGCCCTTCTTTCCAAATTGTCAAATCATAGAATTTTTGAGCCATTTATTTTGGTTTAAAATGACTTAATGATAATCGATCGTTAAGATCGCCATGATCGCTGATCGCATAGTCGTCTATCGCCGTGATCGCCGATATCCATGATCGCTTAACTAGAATCTTCGTCAGACGCAATTTTATTTTGCTTGAAAGATCTTAAGGAAAATATTCTTAGTAATCTTGCCAAAGTGCCGGTAATAATTTTTGCGTCTTTCCAAATGGAATATTTCTCTACATAATATTCATCTATCCTCAACATTTCAGAAAAAGAATGGTTGTCCGAACTCATTTGCCATAAACCGGTAATGCCCGGCCGAACTGATTTGCGAATCTGCCACTGATGATAAAGTTCCGGATTCCTTTTTAATTCTTCTAACTTGACGTCTTCTTCCGGCAATGGCCTTGGCCCCACTAGGCTCATTTCTCCTTTCAAAACGTTTAGCAGCTGCGGCAATTCATCTAGCCCGGTATTTCTAAGCCGGCGGCCAAATGCGGTTTCCCGAGGATCAAACCTCATTTTAAAAAGAAAACCGTTCGCTTCGTTTTGGGATTGTAAATCAGTTCTTTTTTGAGCAGCATTCTGGTGCATCGTGCGAAATTTGTACATGGAAAAAGCCTGGTTGTTTCTTCCCAATCTTTTTTGCTTAAAGATTATTGGACCGCGGGAATCTATTTTAATGAGAATTCCCACGGCAATACTAAAAAGCATCGCCGGTACGAAAAGCAGCACAGCGATGATTAAGTCAATTAACCTCTTGATAATAAATTGGATGGAGAGCATGAATTTTCGTGATTTCGCTGAAATGGTTACAAAACCATTTCACTATGTCTAGAGCCTATTATTTGATATAATAATACCATAATTTTACTAAAGCGTAAACTTAATAAATGGATCAAGGACAAAGGATTATTAAGAACAGTTTTTTCGTAACGGGCGGGCAATCACTCAATAAAATAATATCGCTTGTATCTGTTCCGATTATTGCCAGACTACTGGGAACCGAAGGGTTTGGTGCTTACACCTTGGTTTTCAGCGTGGTTATGCTTTTTAGCGGTATTTCGGATGTCGGTTTAGAGAATCTGACTATTAGGGACGTTTCTAGAGATAAAAATCTTCTTAATAGATTTTTATCAAATTCCTTGTTTTTGCGTTTTTTTATCACTGTTATCATTTATTTTCTAATAATTCTCACGGCTAAATTTTTAAATTACTCCGAGGAAATTTTTCAACTTATCGCTATATTGGGAGTAATTATATTTGCTAATTTTTTAATCAATACTCTTAATGCCGTAATAATTTCTTTAGAAAAAATGGAGATTTCTTCATCAATTCTCGTTCTTCAGAATATGATTAATCCCCTTACCACGGTAATTATGTTGTATTTGAAATTCGATCTGCGGTCTATTTTTCTGACTATAATTATTCTTAATCTTCTATTAGCCGCTATCTATTTATTTGCGATAAATAAATTATTATTAAAAATAAAACTGGAAATTGATTGGAAATTTTGGAAATATTTGTTAGTGAATGCTTTGCCTTTTGCCATTATTAATATTCTTACTTTCGTCTATCTTTATAACGGAGTGATAATATTATCTAAAATTCAAGATATTGAAACCGTAGGAATATATAATGCCGCTAATAAATTAGTAATGGCTTTTTTGTTTATTCCTTCGAGTTTAATTATTGCTTTTTTCCCCGCTATTGCCCGGCAATCCATTGAAGCAATAAAAGTCAACGTCAAGAACAGCTGTCAATATGCTACTAGAGCGTTGTTTCTTATTGCTTTTCCTACAGCTATCGTTTTTACTCTTTTATCGCGACCAATTATTGAATTGCTGTTTGGTAAAGATTATCTAGAAGCCGCTCCCATTCTGGTAATACTTGGCTGGGTAATGTTCTTTATATTTATTGCTTCGCCCTTAAGCTTGACTATCATAAATTCAAAATTCTTGAAGAAATTCATTCTTCTTTTTTCTGCTATAACTGTTTTTTCAATATTTTTGAACATCATTTTTATTCTCTTATTTAATATTTATGGAATAGCTTTATCTATTTTACTGACTGAACTCATCAGATTTCTGTCTTATTTTATTTTCATTAGAAAATACCTGGAATTCAAAATAGATTTATTCCGAATTCTGATTAAACCGGTAATTTTGGGATTAATAGTTATGCTAATTATCTTGCTATTCAAGTTCATGGGGTTGAATGCCATAATCACAATCGGACTTAGTGCCATCTTATATATAATTCTACTGTTTTTATCCAAGGAATATATTTTTGTTTCTTTGATTAAAAAAATCATTAAACTAAAAAGCTTCAAAAGCAATTGAATGACTATTTGGTATTAATAATCTTATTCCAATATCAACATGCTAAATGGTAATCTCAGAGAAGTTCGCTGTAACCTTTGCGGATCGGATAAGTACAAAATTTTAGGTAAAAAAAACTCTTACCAAATTGTTTCTTGCGCTTGTGGCTTGGTCTATGTAAATCCCCAGCCATCGGAAGAATTGATTAAGAATAGTTATAATGAACAATACTTTAAGGATGATTATAATTTAGGAAAAGGCAGCTCAAACTATTTAGAAAATGAAGACGTATCTAAATGGTTACTATTAGACTTATTAGAAAAAATCGCGCCAAAAAAGGGAAAATTGCTTGATATTGGCTGTGCGGTCGGTTATCTATTAAAAGCAGCCGAGGAGAGAGGCTGGCAAATAGACGGCGTTGAGATTTCAGAATTTGCCAGGAGATTAGCAGAACAACGATTGAACAAAAAAATATTTACTTCTTTAAAAGATCCTGAAATAAAAGTTGACAGTTATGAGGCAGTAACTGCGTCAGAGGTAATTGAACACGTTTCCGATCCAGCTTCTTTTTTGAAGAGTATTTATCCTTGCCTAAAAGAGAATGGAATCTTGATTGTGACAACACCCAATCTCAAGAATGCCGAAATATACCAAACAATATTGGATTGGGAATGTATTATACCCCCCACTCACTTATATCACTTCAATAAACAAACCATTACTAAAATGTTAGAACAAAACGGTTTTAAAGTTATCAGCATCACTTATGGCCCGATGAATATATTTAAAGGTAAAATAAACGAACAAGTTAGCAATTGGAAAAGGATTTATTATAAAGTCAAACCCCTAATAGAACCTGTAAAGAAAATACTGCTTGATGCCCCTATCTCTTGGTATGGAAAAAGGGCTGGAATAGGAGAAACTTTGATAGTGGTTGCTAAAAAATTAGAAAATTACTAAATTCTGGACAAATACTTGCTTAGCCGATTTATGATTTAAAAAATGTTTTCTGAAAATATCAAAAACCCCAAAGTGATTTTTTCTACGAAATGTTGGGAAAATGACTGGAAAATTCTACTAAAAAAACAATTTATAAATGAAATTATAAATAGGAATGATTTTGATTTTGCCAAAAAAGTTTTAATGATAAACAATGTTAATGATGTTGACTCAATAAAAAAGCTTTCCGATGAATTAGTGAATAAAAAAATTATCGATGAATATCATATTGTCAAACAATATGAAAACGAGGTCCTAAAATATTTTAATTTAGAAAAATCTAGTTTCGGTAAGGGATATTATTATAGCATTGCTGAAATGATGGAAATCTATTTGTATAGAAATTGCGATTTTCTAGTTCATTTTTCCGGCGATTCCGTCATGGAAAAGAAATATAATTGGATAATTCCCGCTTTAGAAATTTTCCAAAACAACCGGGATATTGTGGTGGTAAATCCTTGTTGGAATCAAAAATATAGGGAAGCTAAAAAAGAGGCCATTAAAGAATTTGATTACTATTATTTAGGTCCGGGTTTCTCGGATCAATGCTATATGATTCGGCTTTCGGAATTTAGTAAACAGATCTATAATCACAATCACCCCTCTTCTGAAAGATATCCTAAATACGCTGATAATCTTTTTGAAAAAAGAGTGGATGCCTGGATGAGAAATTGCCATAAATATCGGGCGACTCTCAAAAATATCAGCTATCTCCATAAAAATTGGACAACTTTGAGTAAATTTTCTTTCAGCCTATTTAATAGATTTAAAGCCGTTTGAATGAGTAAAAAGGTATCAATTATCCTGGCTATTTATAACGAAGAAAAATATCTGGATGAATGCATTCAGTCTCTACTACAACAGACATATCCTAATTTAGAAATTCTAGCTATTGATGATGGTTCCACTGACAAATCCGGGGAAATTATCAAAAAATATCCCGTTGCCTACCTGCACCAGCCCCATCAAGGTTTAGCCGCGGTTAAAAACCACGGTTTGCGCAAATCCACAGGCGAGATTTTGGTTTTTGCTGATAGTGATATCCGTTTCGATAGAAATTACATTGATGAGTTGGTAAAACCGATTAATGAGGGTAAGGCCATAGGAACTTTTTCTAAAGAAATGTATGTGGCTAATCCGGAAAATGTCTGGTCAAGGTGTTATAACATTAATTTAAATTTGGGATTCCATAGAAAAGTACCAAAAGATTTCCCCGATGAATTCGTTACTTATAATGCTATTTTGAAAAAGACCCTATTAAAAGTGGGCGGGTTCGATAATATTGGTTGGGGAGAAGATAAAACAGTCTATCCTAAATTAAAAATAAAGTCTTTAGCCGTTGAGGGTGCTGTTTCTTATCACTATAATCCGGATACCATAAAAGAAGCATTTTTAAACGCTCGCTGGGTCGGAAGAGGAAATCTTTTGACCCCAGTAAAAACTCTGTTGCGGATCATAAAATATTCCTTGCCTGTTTCTGTTATTATCGGCATCATTAAGGGAATTAAATACAGAATAATCCAATTTATTTTATTCAAAATCATCTGGGATCTTGGAATTACCGCAGGGATTATCGGCGTCACCATAAACAAAAAACACGTAAAATAAATTCGCTAATATTTTTCCATGTTTCTCTCAATCATCATTGTCAATTACAACACGAAAAATCTCCTAAAGAATTGTTTAGGGTCTATTAGAAAAAACGGAGAAAATGGCAATATAGAAATAATAGTGATCGATAACGGTTCACAAGACGGGAGCGTTGAAATGATCGAGACGGACTTTCGGAATATAAAATTGATTGCCAATAATTCCAACGCTGGCTTCGGACAGGCCAATAACCAGGGGGCAAAAATAGCGCAGGGTGAATATTTATTATTTTTAAACAGCGATACGGAAATGACTGACGGTTTTTTAGATAAATTGCGGAATGATGTTAACGATTTAAAAAATAGAGGTGCCATTGGATTTAAAATAGCAAATCGCGATGGTTCTTGGCAAAAATTTTGCGGCAACTTTCCTTCTTTTTTAAACCTTCTGGCGGAGTCATTTTATTTGGATCGAATATTTAAAGGCAGCTCCAAATTGTTTTATCGAGTTTTGAAAAATGATTTTTACCAGCAACAGCAAAAATCCGATTGGCTATCAGGATCGTGCCTTTTGATAAATAAAAATCTATTCGCAAAGATTGACGGCTTCGATGAAAAATATTTTTTGTATGTGGAAGATGTTGATTTGTGTTATAAAGTGAAACAAGCAGGATACGATAATTTTTACCTGCCTTTAAAGGCAGTTACTCATTTTAACCGTTCCAGCTCGCCTAATAAGACCCCGGCGATTGTTTTTTCCCATCAAAACCTGATATACTTTTTCCGAAAATATTATTCTAACACCCAAGCGCCGTTATTAAAACTGCTATTTATCATAAAAAGTATTTTGTATTCAATAATAGGAGCTGTTTTCGGGATATTATCCCCCAGATTATTCACCCAGGCCAAAAGTTATTTTATTCTTTTGACAACTCTAATTTCTCAGAAAAAATTCACTCAATATGAAAATTCTTTTAAAAAGTAGAACGGACTTATTAAGAAAGCCGGGCGGCGATACGACTCAAATTTTAAAAACTTCGGAGTATTTAAAAAAGCTCGGAATAAGTCTAGACATTTCTACGAAATTAGAAGAAGACCTTAAAAATTACGATTTAGTGCACTTATTCAATATAACCCGGCCCCAGGAAACTTACTTACAATATCTTGATGCTAAAAAGCAGAGTAAGCCGGTTATTCTCACTCCTATCTATCAGAATTTCGACGAATGGGATGAAAAAGGAAGGTATGGCGCGCAAAAGTATTTTATGAGAATAGCCAAAAATAAAAATTCTAAAGAGATAACAAAAACCTTCTTACGAAATTTTTTCGATAATAAGCAATGGAAACCGTTTGTGAATCAATTAAAGATAGGGTTTACCCAGCAACAAAAAGAAATTCTTAACTCGGTCAATCTTCTATTGCCCAATTCAGAAATGGAAATGAGAAAAATGGAGGAAGATTTTGGAATAAAAAACAGCTATCAAGTAGTTCCCAATGGAGTGGAAATGGATTTTTCTGATGCGAAGCCGGATGTATTTGTAAACAAATACCAGTTGGAGAATTTCGTGCTTTGCGTCGCTAATTTTGCCAGCATCAAAAATCACCTAAACCTGATCAAGGCGCTGGAAAGTACGGAATTAACCTTAGTTTTGATCGGTAAACCGCAAAAAAATCATCGGCGATATTTTCAATTAATAAAAAAAGTGGCGGCAAAAAACAATAAGATACTGTTGCTAGAAAATGTGGAAAAAGAAGGATTAAAATCCGCTTATGCCGCGGCCAAAGTGCACGTTTTGGCCAGCTGGTTTGAAACCTGCGGATTGGCCAGTTTGGAGGCTGGGCTGGCCGGGTGTAATGTAGTAAGTACGGATCGAGGATATGCTAAAGAATATCTTAAAGATATGGCTTGGTACTGCAATCCCGCTGACACAAACTCAATCCGAGAAGCAGTGCTAAAAGCATACAATGATCCGAGATCAGGTAAATTAAAAAACTATATTTTGGAGCATTTCTCTTGGGAGAAAACTGCTAAAAATACCAAGGAAGCTTATTACAAGGTAATAAATAATGAATAATCAAATCGAAAACAATAAGGAAAATAAATATGGATTGGTGATATTAATAGGAACGGCACTACTTATTATTTCTTCCCTTCTGGGCTGGTCCAGCCGCACCGTTTGGGTATTAGCAATAATGGAAGTGGCTGTTCTTTGTCTTTTTTTATTCTTTATTGCTGGTATAGCCAAAAAAGAGAGCGAGCTTCCTTTTTCTCTAAAGCTTTTTCTGTTTTTTTCTTTGTTGTCAGTAATTTTTTCTGTTTATTGGCATGATAGCGTTATTGAATTTGTAAAAATATTTCTTTTTGTCATTGCTTTTTGGATTGTTACTCAAGCTATAAGAACAATAAAGCAATTAAACAATTTAACAATAACGCTGTCACTAACCGCTTTAGTTGCTTCGATTTACGGATTAATCAATTTCTTTCAATTACAAAATATTACTCTAGGAGTCGCCTCTTTCTTCGGCTGGCGGAATATTTTTGGTGGATTCATTTTACTGTTTTTACCTTTGATCCTGACGCTTTACCTTACCACGACAAAAAAGCGGGAAAAATATTTTTTCGGCCTAACTACTATCCTACTGACTGTCAATCTTTATTTTACTTTTTCCCAAGCCAGCTGGCTTTCTTTTTTAATTGTATTTCTGGTGATAATTTGGTTTCTTAGAAAATTACCAAAAAAGCAGTTGGGAATTCGTCTCGCTGTTTTCTTTTTTATTGTTATTCTTATAGTTATTTCATTCCCGAAACTCCATACGATTTTTGTTCCAATCAGCACTGAGGCCAGTCTCAAAGAAGCCAGCGCCGTTCAAACGCTCGGTATTCAAAACCGGCTCGATTACTGGAAAACCAGCCTAGAAATATCGAAACATTATCCTTGGTTAGGCGTAGGTTTAGGCAATTTTGAAACTCTCTATACTCATTTTCAGCAGAATATTTGGTCTTGGTCGGTTTCTCCTCATAACTTTGTTTTACTTTTATTAGCAGAGGTTGGTCTTCTAGGAACAATCCCC
Organism: Candidatus Kerfeldbacteria bacterium CG_4_10_14_0_8_um_filter_42_10; assembly: GCA_002784945.1. Taxonomy (GTDB): domain Bacteria; phylum Patescibacteriota; class Patescibacteriia; order UM-FILTER-42-10; family UM-FILTER-42-10; genus UM-FILTER-42-10. The sequence continues at coordinate 8,249 of PFMD01000021.1, read as the reverse complement.
TTTCTGTTTTTTCTATTCATTTTGTTTAAGAATGGGCTTGCCGTGATCAATAAAGCTATCAAAATAGATGATCGCTTGGTTTTTCCCATTGCCATTGGCTTAACCGGAAGTTTGACCGCTTCTTTTTTGCATAGTCTTTTCGATTTAGATTGGGAAGTGCCTGCGCTTCTGCTTGTGTTTTTTATTGAAGCAGGATTGCTCTTTGCCTTAAAGAAAATTATCACAGAATCGGCGCAAGACCCAACATCCGAATCATTTGATCAAAACAAAAAAGTTTCTAAAATTCAACCGATTTTTGGATTAATAATATTTGGATTACTCGGCTATGTTATTGTAGTTTCGGCCCTAACTGACCTTTGGTACGAACAGGCAAAAAAACTGCAAGAAGATTTGCCTTTTAAAGAAGAGGGGCTTATTATTATAAAAAATGCAGTTAAACTAGATCCTTGGAATGCTGATTTGTATCGAAGTCTTTCGGATAGTTATCAACTGAAGATATTGGACCATCAAGGAGAGCGGGAAGAAAATCAATATTTAAGCGTTAAATATGCCCAAAAGGCGGCGGCGCTTGATTCTCAAAACAGCGAACGCCATCAGTTTTTAGGCTATACCCTTAATTTTGTTAGTTCCGGAAGCGATCAGGAGATTGAATCAGCGGAAAAGGAATTAAGAACCGCGATTGAATATAATCCTGATAACAATCCTTATTATTACCAGCTTTTAGGATACATACTTTATCGTCAAGGAAAATATCAAGAGGCCTTAGCAATACTGGATATTCCATTTAATCTTTTTAATGAAGCAAGTATTAATAAGGTCTTTGCCGATGAACCACGCATTGAATTAATTAAAGGATATTTAGAGAGAATTGAATCTCTCAAGGACATTGTTGAAGAGGAAACAAAAAACGAGGGCCAATAGTTTAATTATTGGTTTTTTCCTCGCTATTTAGAAATTAGTTCTTAATTAACTTTTCTAACTCAACTAATTCTTGATGAATCTCGGCTTTAATCAGCTCGAGATTTTTTTCAATTTCCGGAGTAATTCCGGGAAAGTTGGAACCAGCAAAAAGCGCTAATGCCTTAGTCAATTTTTCTTTGGCCAGCTGATATTCGCCAACCTCCTTTAATTCTTCACCCCAAAGATAATAGAGGAATCCATTGTTGGAGTTGGCCGAGACGGCTTGTTGAAAGATTTGTTTGACCTCTTCGTTCTTGCTGGGATCAGCTTTTTTCCACTGGATCATTAAATTAATCAAAGTCGGATAGTAATCAAAGTCCCCGGGGTTCTTCTGATAGATAATTTCCAATTCCTGATCCGCTTCTTGATACAACGCTTTTTTTTTCTCGCTATCTTTTTCTACAGAGGCTAATTTCATTAACAATTCTACGTAACGGTAGCGGTAAGGAATTTCCGCTGACGTGAATTTGGTCAAAGGAATGATTGTTTGGTGGAGATCTTTAATTTTATATTCGGCAAAATGGCTTTGTGAATCTACTGTTTCCATCTGTTTTAAATATATTCCAGCAATTGCCGGGCGGATGACAATAAACCAAATCAAAAATAAAGCTGATAAACCTCCTAAAATGCCGAGTGTTTTTGTCATTCCGTTAGGGGCAGGTCGAAGCCCCCTTCGGCTCGGCTCAGGGCAGGCCTGCTCCGACCGGAAGTCCCGAGCAGAAGCTTGAGTGCTACCTTTATGGTTTTCTTCTCTAACTGGATTCATCCCGTTAGAAGCAGATCGCGATCTAAACTGCTGATAATTATGTTTATATTTAAAATTTGTATTCATTGTATTATTGTAATTTATTTTACTGATTGCGATCGCGGCTTCTAACGGGATTCATAATCCAATCCGATTAATTTTTATTAAAGACTCATCGTCTGAATAGTAGTTTCGGTAAGAAGAATACGGCCAGTCTTCGGAGTTTTTGACCAGACCAGCACGTAATGGATTTTCATGGATATAGTTTAATTTTTCTAAAAATTTTTTCGCTGAATAGATATTAAAGTCATAAAAACCATTCTGCCAAATTCGGTATTGATGTTTCTTTTTCTTAGGATAGCTTAATTTGAATCCATTTAATAAATCATCCTTTTTGCTATTTTTTAATTCTGTGATGATCTCTTTAGCAGTATATTTCTTGAAATCTTCCATGATCTTTTCTATTTTTGTGAGGTCAGGGGACCTCACCATACCCCGTTGGGCAGCAGGGGGTTTCGAAATATCCATTGGTAAAGATGGAGTAAACCGAGCCTCTTGACGGGTGGGCCGAGTCTCCTGACGAGGCCGAGGATAAATCAACAAATGGAGATGATCCGGCATTATTACATAACCATACAGTTCAAAAATAAACTTTTTCCGGTAAAATTCTAAATTCCTTATTATAATCTCACAAAATAGATTATCAGAAAATAAAGGTGTTTTCTTACTAACATTTGTCGTCACAAAATGCACTTGACCTTCTATGTTAAATTTCGGCAGTTTGATCATATGTTTATCTGATAAACAAAATTTTTATCGCGTAGCTGACCTGTCCGTTGCCTGCGACAGCAGACAGACAGGCAAATCTTGTTTGTCAGCTTCTTTCTCCCCTCTCGCCAAAACAACCACCATCCCCGCCAACAGCCAAAAATAGACGTAAAGGATGGTAACGGAAAAACTGAACATTCCCTGAATAAAATAGGCGGCCAGGCCGGTTAACAAGGCCAGTGAGATAATCCGCCTTTCCCGATCCTTACTTTTAAAATAATGATCAATTCCATCCTTAAAAACCAAACCAACAAAAATAAAGAATGAGACGGCGCCTAAAATGCCAGTGGTTAATAAATCGTCTAAAATCTCATTATGCGCCCGGTCGACCCGGCCGGCCAGTATCTGGCCGGAATTAAAATAGGGCATTAGCACATCTTCTTGGGTTTCTAAACCATAGCCAATAATCGGCCTTTTTTGAATCGCTTTTACCGCATCCTCCCACCAAGTGATTCTTAAAGCGCCTGAACCTGTTTCCAAAACGTCTATTTTACTTAAATAGCCGCTTTGGATTAGAAAAACAAAAGAGCCCAGAAGCAGAATAAACAAAGCGATAAGGGCGGTTACTTTTTCTCTTTTCAAAAGAAAAAGAATTAGGGCTAAAAATAGAGAAAGCCCGAAAGCAAGCCAAGCTGCTCTTGTTTCAGTTAAATAAAGAACGATTAGTTGAAAAACAAAAGTAATTCCTAGGATATACCTAATTAGTCTTAAGCTAGAAATACAAAATAAACCGATGGTTATCGGCAACACCATTATCAGATACGCTCCCAAAAAACTGGGATGGCCCAAAGTAGAGGCGACTCCCGAATCATAAACTGGGAAGGGAAAGGGACGAATTTTAAAATACTCTAATATCCCAAAAGTGCTTACCAGAAAAGAAACGCCGCAAATAAAGTAAAGTAACTGAATGATCTTTTTCTTGGTGGGTTTTATCAATAATACAACAAAAAAGAAAATCAAATAAAACAAAAATTGCATTAGCCCTTGTTGTCTCCCTCCGCCCCAAAAACTTATTTGCGGCGAAATAGAAAAAATCGTGCTTACCACTAGTACGCCAAAATAAAATACCAAGACAAGAAAAGTAAGCCTGAAACTATTCCAGCATTTTTTAATCATTTCGGAAAATTGATTCCAAGTGAAAAACAAAAAAGCCGCGCTAATCAAAATTATCAACTGGAAAAGATAAGTCTTATTAAAAGTAAATTCATTATCTGAAGTGGTATTCAAAAAAAGGGGTAAAATCAATCCTAACGAACCAATAAGAAAATATATTATTTTTTGTGGGTTCATGATTTAATTATACCTCACTCTCACGGTAGGCGAAACGTCCGCCTTCGTCCTCCGAAGGACTTCGGTGGATAAATCGGCATTTCGCCTACCAATTCAAAACCAAAAAGAGCCCTCGTCTTATTTAAAGACATTTAAGGCTCTTTTGGAAATTTCAATTTTATAGAATACCAGCGGATGTAGCGGTGTGAGGACCTGCTTCAAAGCTACCCGATGTTCCCTCTAGTGAAAAATATATCACGTAATAGGGAGCTGTTGGAGCGGCATACCCGTAGTCACAGTTGTTTGATTGTGTGTCGGCGTCACAAGGAGTAGTGTTCGAACTAACTGGATCTGTGATATTGCCGATTCCGGTGACAAATGGTACTAAAGCGGGACTACAGGCGGCTGTTGCTAGTGCCGAAAGTCTAACCGGACTAGCATAAGTTCCACAACCCGCACCATAAGGATATTGGGTTTGAGAATTAAAATACATCTCTAAACCGGTCTGCACTTGTCTTACGTCCGCTACTCTTTTGGCGTCTCGAGAACTGGTTCTGGCGCTATTCAATGCCACTACGGCGATTGTAGCCAATAAACCAATAATCGCGATGACGACCAATAATTCGATTAAGGTGAAGCCTTTTTTGTTTCTCATTTTCTCACCTCCTTCCCTTCTTTTGATTTTAATTCTTAAAACAATTATTAATTGTATATTACTAAAAAAAACCCGTTCTGTCAAACTTACACTAAATAAAACACGGAAATCCCGAGGAATAACTGAGTAATGGAATCCCTCGCCCTACTACTGCGAGATTCGGGACAGGAAGTTATCAACAACATTATTATAGCAGAAAATAAGCAAGTAGTAAATCCCGTTACTTGACCACAGGCATTTACCCTGTAGCAAAACTCATCCCACGGATACAAGACTCTGCTGCAGAAACCGCCCAGGTATTTCAAGTAACGGGATAAACGATAGCCGCAAGGGCAATTCATGAATTGCCCCTACGGGGATTTTATTAAATAGCCGTGGATAAACTATACAAGGGCAATAGAATAGAAACAACCAACACCGCCACTCCTGCCCCCAGAACGGCGATAATTAAAGGCTCTATCAAGCTAACCAGGTTAGCAACAAGATTTTCTACTTCCTTGGCATAAAAATCGGCTAGTTTATTTAGAATTAAATCAATTCGGCCAGTCTGTTCCCCCACCATTAACATTTGGGTTACCATAACCGGCACTATCTTGCTCTTGGCAAAAACGGTGGCAACGGAATTACCGTCTTCTACTTCTTTGATGGTCTTTCGGGTCAGATCCTTGAAAATGCTGTTACCTACTACGTCGGCGACAATCTCTAAAGAATGGGCGATAGGAACTCCGCTGGCAATTAGGTTTGAAAAACTTCTGGCAAAACGGGTAAGGTATATTTTTTTGAACATCGTTCCAAAAACGGGAATTTTCAGTTTAATCAGATCGATTTGCACCTTTCCTCTTTCCGTTCGATAAATGACCCGGTACAAAGCAATTATTGCTATTATGATTATAATTATCATCCACCAAAAGTTTTGTAAAAAATTACTGACGCCAATTAGCATTTTGGTAGAGAATGGCAATTCCGCTCCGGCCTCTTCTAAAACTCCTGTCAATTTAGGAATAACAAAAATCATCATTACCGCTCCCACGGCGAATAGCCCGCACAATATAAAAATAGGATAAATCATCGCTCCCTTTATTTTACTGGTCAGGTCATAATCTTTTTCTTTTTGATCAGCCAGATAATTTAAAGTTTCATCCAGTTTACCCGTGGTTTCCCCAGTCTTAATCATGTGGGTAAAGAAGTCATCGAATACTTGGGGATAACGGGCCAACGCATCGGAAAGTTTAGCGCCGCCGTCTACTTCGTCCGCTACCTCGGATAATATTATTTTAAAAGTGACATTTTCGGCCTGTTTAGTGAGAATCCTTAGCGCTTTTACAATCGGAACGGTCGCAGAAATCATAACGGACAATTGTCTGGCAAAAACAACTATTTCTTTTCTGGGAACTCGGTGCAAAAATCCTAAAGAAGATTGAAATAAAGTTTTTCGTTTTCTTTCTGATAAAGCCAATACGATATAATCCTTTTCTTTTAAAAGGTCCGCCGCTACCATTTCAGAAGAAGCCTCCACCGCGCCGGTTACGGTGTTGCCTTTCAAGTCTTTCGCTTTGTAATCGTAAATTGACATTAATTTTGTTTAGCTTTTTAGGTTAGTAGCTTTTTAGCTTGTTAGCTTCTTAGCTGGTAGCTTGTAGGTGGTAGCTTTTTTGGATGTTCGTTGCTTCATTATTGTTGAAATAAAAACCATGAAACAATAGAATAATGAAACAATTAAGCCAGCTAATAAGCTACAAGCTAATTTCCTACAAGCTAGTCCGCTACCGTTGCGCCATTCTTTTCAGGTTATTTTCGTCTACGGCATACTGAATCGCGTTTTCTAACATAATTTCTCCGGTTTTAACCAGCTCGGCCAGGGCCCGATCAAGCGAAACCATTCCTTCGCCTCGGGAAGTCTGCAGTACATTGTTGATTTGATAAATATTACCCTCCCGAATAATAGAACGGGTAGCCGGATTAGGAACCAGTATTTCCGTTACTAAAATTCTTCCCCCTCCGACCCGGGGAACCAAGCGCTGTACAATAATTCCTTCAAGAACTTCAGCCAGTTGAACCCTTACTTGATTCTTTTCTTCGCTTTCAAAGCTGTTAATGATTCTCTCAATGGTTTTGATCGAAGAATCAGTTTCCATGGCAGAATACACTAAACGCCCCCCTTCGGCCAAATCTAAAGCATTTTTAATCACTTCTTTTGATTTCATTTCACCAATCATAATTACGTCAATATCGCCACGAAAAGCGGCCTTTAAGGCCTGCTCAAATGAGTTCGTGTCCCGTCCGACTTCCCTTTGTTCAATTATGCTTTGGTTGTCGTTAAAAACAAATTCGATCGGTTTTTCCACCGTTAGGATATGCTCTTTTCTATGATTGTTCACTTCATTAATTAACGCGGTGATGGTAAAAGAACGGCCTGAAGCAAAAGGACCGCAAACAATCACTAACCCCTTCTTTATTTGATGGAACTTTTCCACGATTAAGGGAAGCCCTAATTCCTTTAGATTCTTTATCGTGGAAGGGATTAACCTTAAAGAAGCGGAAAGGTATCCTTCTTGATAGAAAAGATCTACTTTGAAACGAATTCTACCCTGAAAATTGTAAGAAAATACTATTTCTCTTTCTTTGTTCAAAATTTCCCGCTGCTTTTCGTCTAAAAAAAATAGGCTCAGTTTTTTCATGAAATCAGGGGTAATCACTTTTTCTTCTCTCAATGCCACTAATTCGCCGTCTACTCGCACTGTTGGCGCGTTGCCAACCGAAAGATGAAGATCAGAAGCGTTATATTCCGCTACTGCCGTCAAAATCCGATTAATTTCTATTTCCTCATTAGTTCTTAAGGATTGGGTATCAGCTTGTTCCAAATTTTTATGATTTAAGAATTTTCTTTATCTTGGCAATTACTTCATTAGGCATAAAATGAGCCTTAATCAGATAATCTTCTGCCCCTAGCGCTAGCCCTCGGTCAACATCCTTTTTTTGCCCTAAATTAGTCAGAAGGATGACAGGAATTTTAGCTGTCTTCGGATCGTCTTTTAATCTTTTTAATACCTCAAAACCGTCCATTTGGGGCAGAAGGATGTCCAAAAGAACCAAGTCGGGTAACTGTTCTTGGGCCAGTTTTAAACCGTCTTCACCGTTGTCGGCCAGACTAACTTTAAAATCTTCTAAATTCAATTTAGAAACATACATCCCCGCCAAAAAGGAATCGTCTTCTACCAATAGAATTTTCTTTTTGGACTCAACACCCGTAATTTGCATAGCTTTATTAATTAATTTTAAGAATGGTTAAATTTTATTCTCTAGTAACGTTTAGTACCTCTTCTATAGTGGTAGAACCTTGAAGCGCTTTGAGTATTCCGTCCTCCTTCATAGAAAGCATTCCCTGTTTTTTGAACTCTTCTTTAATCTTGTCTTGGTTGCTCCCCTCCACGATAATTCTTTCCAGACTATCGTTAATATCTAACACTTCGGCAATGGCCATTCTTCCTTTGTAACCAGTGTTCTCGCAGCGGGCGCATCCTTTTCCTCGATAAAATTTAAGGGGACGCTCAATTGATACGTCTTGAGGAATGGAAATCTTGGGGATTTTTTGGAGATCGATCATTACTTCTTCTTCTAAACCCTTAGGAACAACGGCCTTTTGCTGACAGAAGGGACAGATTTTTCTTACTAGTCTTTGAGCGACCACCACGTTCAGCGAAGAAGAAATCAAAAAAGGTTCGATTTTCATGTCGATTAATCTGGGAATGGCTCCAAAAGCATCATTGGTATGCAGGGTGGAAAGAACGATGT
>PFMD01000051.1 GCA_002784945.1 Candidatus Kerfeldbacteria bacterium CG_4_10_14_0_8_um_filter_42_10 | reverse complement strand
CTACCGGAAGAAAAAAAGACACCGTGGCTTTTTTTATTTTTAAATCAGTTCAAAAACTCACTGGTATATATTTTACTGGGTGCGGCTATTATCAGCTTGGTAATTCAAGAATTCACCGATATGTATGTTATTTTAGCTGCAGTGATTGTTAATGTCATCGTCGGATTTATTCAAGAATACAAGGCTACTCAAGCAATGGAAAAGCTGAAAAAAGTGATTACCTATTTTGCTCGGGTAAAAAGAAACGGTAAAGAAAGGGAAGTTAAAACCGAAGAATTAGTGCCCGGTGATATCGTTTTACTGAAAGCAGGCGACAAAGTGCCCGCGGACGGCCGTTTAATCTTAAGCAAGGATCTTGAAATAAATGAAGCAAGTTTGACCGGAGAGTCAATTCCGGTGAAAAAAAACGCTGATCCTTTAAAAGAAGATTTAGTAGTGGCCGAACAGAAAAATATGGTTTTTCTGGGAACGGTTGTTGTTCAAGGCATGGGAAAATTAGTTGTCACTACTACCGGCATTAATACGGAACTTGGTAAAATCGCCATCCTGATTAAAGATACGCCGGAAGAAAGAACGCCCTTTCAAAAAAAACTGGATCGTTTTAGCAGATGGTTAGGCGGCATTACTTTAGGAGTATCTTTCTTAATTTTTGTTATCGGAATGCTAGAAGGGGTTCGCTTCGATCAGATTTTTACTACGTCTGTGGCAATAGCGGTTTCGGCAATTCCGGAAGGATTGGTAATAGCGGTTACCGCCATTCTAGCGGTGGGCATGCAAAGGATTTTAAAGCAGAACGCGCTGGTCAAAAAGCTGGTTGCCGCCGAGACTCTCGGCTCTACCACGGTAATCTGTACCGACAAAACAGGAACTTTAACTGAAGGAGACATGCGGGTAGCAAAATTAGTTACTCTGCATCACGATCTTTCCCCGGCCCAGCACCATGGCAGCACTCCCCAGATTAAGGAAAGTATGGAATTGGTCCTAATGTTTAAAATCGGAGTTCTTAGCAATAACGCCGCCATTCAAAATCCTCAAGACGAATTTTCTAAATGGAAAATGATCGGCAATCCTACAGAAAAATCATTGCTCTCGGTCGGGGCGCGACTGGATTTTTATCGGGAAGATTTAGAAAAAGAAGAACCTCGCCTTGATGAAATTCCCTTTGATTCCGAGAAAAAATATATGCTGACGCTCCACCAGCAAAAGAATAAAAACGTTATTTATCTGAAAGGGGCGCCGGAAAAAGTTCTTAAAATGTCTAAACGAATCCAAGATGGTAACTTGGTGAAACAGATGAACTTTTCTCTGAAAAGAAAGTTCCAAAAAGAATTTGAAGAAATGAGCAAGACGGGATTAAGGATTCTAGCCTTTGGTTATCAGCCGGTTGATTTAGGAGTAAAAAATTTAGATAATCCAAAACAGTTGAAAGAATTATCGGATCAATTCATATTTTTGGGATTCGTAGGGATTAAAGATCCTTTGCGCAAAGAAACGAAAGAAACCGTTGATTTATGCAAGAAAGCCGGTATCAATATTGTAATAATAACGGGAGACCACAAACTGACGGCGCAAGCAATCGCTAAAGAGCTGGGTCTAAAAAGTAAAGCCGAGAATATTTTAGAAGGAAAAGATCTGGCCAAGCTGACCCATAAAGAATTAGTGAAACGCGTCAGAGATATTTCCGTTTATGCCCGAGTAACCCCCAAGGATAAGCTGCAAATTGTTGATGCTTGGCAAGAAAAGGGAGAAGTGGTAGCAATGACCGGCGATGGCGTTAATGATGCTCCGGCGCTTAAAACAGCCGATATCGGAATTGCCCTAGGTTCCGGTTCAGACGTAGCGAAAGAAATTTCTGATATGGTTATTCTAGACAATAATTTCAAAACTATTGTGGCGGCGGTAAGGGAAGGAAGGATTATTTTTGATAATATTAAGAAAGTCATTCTCTATCTATTATCTAACAGTTTTTCAGAAATAATTCTAATCACTGGCACTATCATGATTAATATATTTTTTGTTAAAGATCTCCCTTTGCCGCTGTTGGCCTCGCAGATACTTTGGATCAATCTGGTTACCGACAGTTTCCCCGGTATTGCGTTAACATTGGAACCGCAAGAAGCAGAGATAATGAACGATAAACCCTTAGGTAAAAGCCAGACTCTTTTCACTAAGGAGATGAAAATTCTTTCGGCATTAATAAGCAGTATTATTGGTTTAGTAAGTTTGTTTTCATTTCTATATTTTGTGGAAAATAACTGGGATATCATGAGAGCTCAAACAATTATTTTCTCCATTATTGCGGTAAGTACTTTGCTTTATGTTTTTAGTGTAAGATCTCTTCGTCATCCCATCTTTTCTCGCAGGATATTCTCTAATCAGTATCTTATTTATGCAATAATGCTGGGTCTTGCCATGCAATTAGTAGCCGTTTACTTTCCGCCATTCCAGAAAATTTTCAAAACAGTAGCTCTCCACCCTCATGATTGGGTAATAGTGGCAGGAGCCAGTCTTATTCTGATTCTCATAATCGAAGTAGCTAAATACTTATTTGTTCTTACAGTAAAAGACAGATTTAAAACGTAGAAAAGCATCTTAGCTAAATTCTTTTGCGTTTTGAATTACAATGTGTTATTTTAATTCTGTATGATGGAAAACATTATTGAATGGTTATACGTTCATGGATTAAAAATCCTGGTAATTATTTTATTAGGATTCGTTTTGAATAGAATTATAAAGAGATTTATTAATAGGACAATAACAAAATTTGTCACAAACAAACAAAGTAACCGTGAAGAAAGAGAAATTAAGAGAAGAGCGAAAACGCTGTCAAATGTTTTTAACGCCACCACCACTTTAGTAGTAACAGTTGCTGTTTTTCTGACGATCCTTCCTGAATTAGGAATAGAGATAGCACCGCTTTTGGCGGGAGCGGGAATCATCGGGTTAGCGATAGGATTCGGTTCCCAAAACCTGGTGCGTGATTTTTTGTCCGGTTTATTTATTATCATTGAAGATCAGTATGGAGTCGGCGATGTGGTGAAAATAGGGGATAAATCGGGAGTGGTGGAAAGCATGAATTTAAGAAGGACTGTTTTAAGAGATCTTGATGGCATTCAGCATCATATTCCGAATAGCGAGATAAAAGTATCTTCCAATCTTACCAAAGACTGGTCGCGAATAAATTTAGATGTTCCGGTTTCTCCCAATGCCGATCTTGATGAAGTAACAAAACTTCTTAACAAAATCGGCCAGGAATTATATCAGGATTCGGAGTATCATAAATTTTTCCTAGAGGCGCCGTTAGTATTAGGTCTGGATAAATTTGAAAAATCGGAGATTGTTTTCAAAATATTAGGGAAAACAAAACCGCTCCAACAGTGGGATTTAACTAGGGAATTAAGAAAACGAATCAAAACAGAATTTGACCGAGCAGGAATCTCCTCCCCCTTTTCTAATCAGATGAAATCAAAACAAACAAAAAATTCTCTTTGAAAAGTTTTCGTTGGAGAAAATACAAAGAAAATTACTTTTGCACTTTAGTTAAAGTTTTGATGCAACTGGTGCAAGCTTTTACTTTTTTTCCTTGATAAATGGTCGTTTGAAGATTCAAATATTGCCGTCTTTTGGTGGCGATGTTAGAATGACTTCTTGAGACACTGCTTAACGCGCCTCTTCCGCAGATTTGGCAAAATCGACCAGAAGTTTTATTCATCTAATGACCTAAAATTATCACCCCGCCAACGGCGGGAGATCCCGCCATGGCGGGAAAAATTAAAAAAACTTTTGAAGTTCCCTTTTAAATTAGCATATCTTCGGTATTAAATCAAGAGAACAATGATTCTTAGCCTTCTTTTTAGAGAACCAACAATATTTTTAGCCTGGCTGATCGCAATAATATTCGGGATAACCATCCACGAATTTTCCCATGCCCTGGGGGCGAATTTATTAGGCGACCGTACTCCTAAATACGAAGGCCGCTTAACCCTTAATCCTTTGGCTCACCTCGATTTTTTGGGATTTATGGTTTTGCTTTTTGCCGGCTTTGGTTGGGGAAAACCGGTCACCTATAATCCTTTTAACCTTAAGAATCGTCGCTGGGGGCCAGTGCTTGTTTCTCTATTTGGCCCGCTGTCTAATTTCGTCGCTTTGTTGATATTCGGCTTCGCTCTTAAAATTTTGCTGGCTTATACCGGCTTGGGGGCTGAAAATATGTTGATTATCTTTCTGGTCGCCTTGATCCATATCAATCTAGTTCTGGGAATTTTCAATTTGATTCCGATTCCTCCTTTAGACGGCCACCATGTTCTTTATGCTTTTTTACCTCCTTCCGCTGACAGTTTCAAACAGTCCTTTGAACGTTCCGGACCAATGTTGCTTTTGGGACTAATAGTTCTGGATAGTTTCCTTGGCCTTTCCATTTTTTCCTCAGTTTTTGAAGCTGCTTCCAACGTAATCTTCCGTATTTTTGGCTAAAAATAGCTAGAAATGGATGATCTTAGAAGTTCTCTGGCTCTAAGTTACCCCCGTGCCAAAGCTCCCTGCTTAGCAGCGCTATAGCTTCTTAACCTCTTTCCCGATGATTTATTGACTTATTTAAGCATACTTGCTAAACTCTATTTGAAAATATCTTAAGCAAGATTATTTTTTTTATCCTAAATGCCGACAATTAATCAATTAGTAAAAAGAGGACGAAAAAGCCAGAAAAGAAAATCCAAAACTCCTGCCTTAGAAACCACTTTGAATCCTCTAAAAAGAAAACGGAGTAAACTGCCCAAAGGCTCGCCTTTTAAGCAGGGAATTTGCGTTAAGGTGACTACCACTACGCCGAAAAAGCCAAATTCTGCCCTTCGCAAGATTGCCCGGGTCAAGCTTTCTAACGGAATGGAAGTTACCGCTTATATTCCAGGGGTTGGCCATAATTTACAGGAGCATTCCATCGTCATGATTAGGGGCGGAAGAGTAAAAGATCTACCAGGGGTACGTTATCATGTCGTTAGGGGAGTTTATGATACTCAAGGCGTTGACGGCAGAAAACAGGGAAGAAGCCTTTATGGCGCTAAAAAAGAAAAAGTTAAGAAGTAGCTCGTTAATTGTTTTGTGGCTTTATTGTTTTAAAAATTGACAATAAAACAATATGACAATTCAATTAACAATCGAGCAATCGGATAATAGATTAATTGAAATAAAAAACCTGATAAGTTCCGACGTGAAGTCGGAATTCCGACCAAGGCGTCGGAACTAAGAAGCTAAAAAGCTAAAATAATGCGAGGAAAAAGAGCTCCCAAAAGAAAAATCCAGCCTGATTTTAAATATAATAGCATTATTATTACTAAGTTTATTAATCAGATAATGCGTCGCGGCAAAAAATCGACTGCGGAACGCGTTGTTTATGGTGCGCTGGAGCTTATCAAGGAAAAGAGCAAAAAAGATCCTTTAGATGTCTTTGACCAGGCAATTAAGAACGCTTCTCCTGTGGTTGAAGTTAAAGCGCGCCGAGTCGGAGGAGCCAATTACCAAATACCGGTAGAGGTAAAAGGGGAACGCCGGACCGCCTTGGCAATGCGCTGGATTATTAAGGCCGCCAGAGACAGAAAAGGAAAACCGATGCACGAAAAATTGGCCCAAGAGCTGAATGATGCTGCTAACCAGCAAGGGACGGCGATTAAAAAGAAAGAAGATGTTCATCGCATGGCCGAGTCTAACCGCGCCTTCGCCCATTTCGCCTAGTTTAATGTAAAATTTATAATTTATAATGTATAATTCAATTTGTCATTATAAATTATAAATTTTACATTATAAATTAATTCATGCCTAGGGAATATAGTCTAGAAAAAACCAGAAACATAGGTATTATCGCGCATATTGATGCGGGTAAAACAACCGTCACTGAACGGATTCTTTATTATACGGGAAAGAAGCATAAAATAGGGGAAGTGCATGAAGGGGAGGCCGAAATGGACTGGATGGAACAGGAAAAAGAAAGGGGAATAACCATTACTGCCGCGGCTACCACCTGTTTTTGGAAAGACCATCTGATTAACATCATTGATACTCCCGGACACATTGATTTTACCGTGGAAGTACAGCGTTCCTTGCGCGTGCTGGATGGAGGCGTAGTGGTTTTTGATGGGGTAGCCGGCGTAGAGCCTCAGTCCGAAACAGTTTGGCATCAGGCGGATAAATATGAAGTCCCTCGTTTGTGCTTTATCAATAAAATGGATCGAATGGGCGCAGATTTTTACTCTGATTTAGATTCTATTCATGAAAGACTGACCAAAAATGCTCATCCGATCCAACTGCCCATCGGAGCGGAAGAAAATTTTAAGGGCGTCATCGACCTCTTCACTAAGAAGGCTATAATCTATAAAGACGAAATGGGTAAGGAATGGGAAGAAACTGACGTGCCCGAAGATATGAAGGAAAAAGTGGAGGAATATCGGCATGAATTAATCGAAGCAATCGTGGAAAACGATGAAAATCTGCTTCAGCAGTATCTCGACGGAAAAGAAATAGCAATTGAGGATTTAAAAAGAACGTTGCGCCAAGCCACGATCGCATACAAAATAGTGCCTATTTTAACCGGTTCGGCGCTTAAAAATAAAGGAGTTCAGTTTTTGCTGGATGCCGTTAATGATTATCTCCCTTCACCTTTAGATGTTCCGCCGGTAGAAGGGGATAATCCTGATACTGACCAAAAAGAAACCAGGGAAACTAAAGATGAAGTACCTTTTTCCGCTTTGGCATTTAAAGTGGCGGCTGATCCCTTTGTGGGCAAACTGACCTTTTTTAGAGTTTATTCTGGCATTCTTGCCGCTGGTTCCTATGTTTTAAATACAACTACAGGCAATAAAGAAAGAATCAGTCGCATTGTTCGTCTGCATGCCAATCACCGAGAAGATGTTAAAGAAGTTCATGCCGGCGACATCGCCGCGGCGGTAGGGTTAAAGAAAACCACTACTGGCGACACTCTTTGCGACTTGGATCACCCCATTGTTTTGGAAAAAATCATATTTCCTGAACCGGTCATTTCTATCGCCATTGAACCAAAAACCAAAGCGGATCAAGAAAAATTGGCTCTTTCTCTGGCCCAATTGGCAGAAGAAGATCCTACTTTCCGAGTCAAGACTGATGAAGAAACAGCCCAGACCATTATTTCAGGAATGGGTGAATTGCACTTAGAAGTGATTGTGGACCGGATGAAAAGAGAATTCAACGTAGAAGCAAATGTGGGAAGGCCCCGGGTCGCTTACAAAGAAACAATTAAAAAGGAAGCGCAAGGAGAAGGAAAATACATTCGACAATCCGGCGGCCGAGGACAATATGGCCATTGCTATCTTACCGTCGAGCCCTTAGAGCGAGGAAAGGGATTTGAATTCGTTAATAAAGTGAAGGGCGGCAATATACCGGCGGAATACATTCCTCCGATAGAAAAAGGAGTAAAAGAAGCGCTGGATAATGGCGTATTGGCCGGCTACCCCCTGGTGGATGTAAGAGCCACCGTAACCGATGGATCGTACCATGAAGTTGATTCATCAGAAGCGGCCTTTAAAATAGCGGGCTCCATGGCTTTACAGGCGGCCGCGAGAAAAGCGGATTTAGTCCTATTAGAGCCGATTATGAAAATTGAGGTAATTACTCCCGAGAATTTCATGGGTGACGTGATTGGAGATTTGAATTCCAAAAGAGCGCATATTAAAGAAATGAAAGATCGGCTTAACCAGAAAGTAATCGATGCCGAAGTGCCCTTGGCGGAAATGTTTGGATACGCCACGACTCTTCGTTCCATGACCCAAGGCCGGGCGAGTTATTCCATGGAGTTTTCCCATTTCGCCGAAGTGCCCAAGAATGTTGCCAATAGCTTAATTGAAGATCTGGAAAATAAGTAGTAGAATAAAAGGGAGTTAATTCTTTCCCAAAACAAATATGTCCCTTTTTATGCGCTGGTTCATTTTTATTTCTTTTACCCTCTTGATGATTGGGGTAATCTGGATTTATCGTACGAATAGCGTTGAGGAATCAAGTTTTGTAGAAGTAATCGCTCGGGGTCGCCTTAAAATCTCTGTTACCGTTGAACCTCAGAATGTAGCGGCAAAAGTCTTTATTAATGGGGAGGACACCGGAAAAACAACGCCAGCGGTACTGAAAATCGATCCGGGAATGTATCTGGTCAGAGTGGAAGCCGAAGGGTATAAGCCGGCAGAAGACGAGGAGATTGTCAAAACATTAAGGGTTACTCGGGTGAATTTCACCCTAGAGCCGCTCTAAATGTCTAACTATAGACAATTTTTGGCTTAAATTAGCCAAATAATCGAAAGTTGTGAAAAAGTTGTGTATTGTTAGCAAATAAATGACTTGCTAAAATTTCTTTTCACTGATATAATCATCAATACTTTCAAGCAATTAAAATGCTGTGAAAATTTTAAATAGTCAGATGCAACGTTCTTTAAGAAGTAAATATGATGTTCAAAAACAAAAAAATCCTTATCTCTGTAATAATATTGCTCATTATTACAGGTTTGTATTTTATCGTATTGCCAAAATATGGTAATAAAATTGAAACTATTGAAAGTTATAAAGCTGGCAAGAAAAATGGTAGCACAATCCTATCACTACGTGAGGCAAAGAGTGTGGAAGGTTACACAAAAGGAGCAAATGCAATTGTAATTGGTATCTTTACCAGCATGGGTGACAGTGAGCAGAGTAGTGACGGTACGTTAATATATACAAACTTATATTTTGATGTGAGTGAAATCATTAAAGATAATAGTGACAATCCAATAAATACAGATCAGTTATTAAATATTAAACAATACGGTGGAACAGTTGACGGTAACAGTATTTCAATGGACGATGAAATAACTTATGTAGAAGGTGAAAGAGATCTGCTTTTCTTAGGAACTAATGAAGATAATAATTATGTTGTACTTGGGGGTACTTACGGACAGTATATAATACATAGTGATGATAATGTGACAGATGCTGATAACGAGGTGTATAATTTAACAGATTTAAAAAACCAAATATTAAGTTATTTATAGATAATAATTAAATAATAAATAATTCAAAAAAAGCTATGGCAGAAAAATTTGACCGATCAAAACCCCACGTAAACGTTGGCACTATTGGTCACGTTGATCATGGGAAAACTACGCTAACGGCCGCTATTCTTAAATATCTTATTGGCCAGGGTAAAAAAGCGCAGGATAAATCAGTGGATCAGATAGACAATGCGCCGGAAGAAAGAGAACGCGGCATCACCATTGCTACTGCTCATGTGGAGTATGAAACCGATAAAAGGCACTATGCCCATGTAGACTGCCCCGGACACGCTGATTACATCAAAAACATGATTACCGGCGCCGCTCAAATGGACGGTGCCATATTGGTTGTTTCCGCAGCGGATGGACCCATGCCTCAAACCAGAGAACATATTCTTTTGGCTAGGCAGGTGGGAGTTCCTTACATTGTGGTTTTTTTGAATAAAGTCGACCAGGTTGATGACAAAGAACTGATTGATCTAGTGGAGGTAGAAATTAAAGATTTGCTCAATAAATATGAGTTTCCCGGGGATCAAATTCCGATTATTAAAGGGTCAGCCTTAAAAGCTTTGGAAAATCCCACCGATCCGGAAGCGACCAAATGCATGCAGGAATTACTGGACGCAATTGACAGCTATATCCCCGATCCTACAAGAGATGTGGATAAAGACTTTTTGATGCCGATTGAAGATATTTTCTCTATTGAAGGAAGAGGCACCGTAGTCACGGGAAAAATCGAGAGAGGGGCGGTAAAATTGAACGATGAGGTAGAAATTGTCGGCGTTAAGGATACTCAAAAAACAATAGTTACCGGAATTGAAATGTTCAATAAACAGTTGGATGAAGGTAGAGCGGGGGATAATGCCGGTATTCTCTTAAGAGGAACCAAAAAGGATGAGGTGGAAAGAGGACAAGTGCTAGCTAAACCTGGTACAATCACTCCCCACACTGAATTCGATGGAGAAGTATATATCTTAACCAAAGAAGAAGGCGGCCGCCACACTCCTTTTGCCAAAGGATACAAACCCCAATTCTATATCAGAACCACTGACGTGACCGGAGAAATTGAACTGGCGGCGGGAACAGAAATGGTCATGCCCGGGGATACCGTTACGTTTAAGATCAAATTAATCGTCCCGATTGCGTTAGAAGAGAAACAACGTTTTGCTATCAGAGAAGGCGGACATACCGTAGGAGCGGGAGTAGTAACTAAAATAACAAAATAAAAAATGATGGGGTCATTCGGCCTCGTCATTTTAAAAATTTAAAGTAAGTTAAAAATTAGAATCATCCATGGTAACTGAGGAGAAAAAGAAGTCATCAGAAAAAAGGGATAATCCGAAAGTAAAAAGCGAGAACAACGAAGAAGAAGTTGTCCATCAGCGGATTAGGATTAAAATTAAGGCGTACGATAATAAAATTATTGATCAATCCACTCGTACGATTATTGAAACCGCTGAGCGGTCAGGGGCAAAAATCTGCGGACCGGTGCCATTGCCTACCGAAAAAAGCAAATATACCGTTATTCGTTCCGCCTTTGTTCATAAAAATTCCCGGGAACAGTACGAAATGCGAGTGCACAAGCGCTTGATTGATATTATTGATCCTTCCGCGAAAACGGTTGATACTTTAATGAATCTGAGCTTGCCCGCCGGAGTAGACGTAGAAATAAAAATGTAATCTTTAAAACCAAGAGTAATTCTTAGTTTAATGAGTGTCAGGGAATGATCCCGCACCTTTGTATTTTTTGGAAAAAATACAAAGGTGCGGGATATCGACTGAAGGCTCAAAAAGCTAAATTGGAGTTAATCTTTCTTCAAAAGCAAACAATTAACAAAAGGTTTAAGCCGGGATTTTAAAGATCCTTAATTGAAGAAAGTGAAATTCTTAAAATCGCGGTTTTTGTTTTATCAAATATGAAATTCATTTTAGGAAAAAAAATCGGTATGACCAGACGGTTTCAAGAAAACGGAACCGTTGTTCCTGTTACATTGGTAAAAGTAGGGCCTTGTACTGTCACTCAGGTGAAAAACAGCAAAAGGGATGGGTATGAAGCGGTACAAATTGGATTTGAAACCAAGAAAAAGATTTCTCAGCCCCTTAAGGGACATTTAAAAGATCTGGATAGTTTTAGATACTTAAGGGAATTCCGAGTCAGCAGCGCGGGCCAATTTAAGCGGGGCGATCTGCTCGATGTTTCTATTTTCCAAGAAGGGGACGTAGTTCAAGTGAGCGGGATTTCTAAAGGAAAAGGATTCCAAGGAGTGGTGAAAAGACATGGTTTTCACGGCAGTCCTGCTACCCATGGTCATAAAGATCAGTTAAGAATGCCCGGTTCTATTGGCAGCGCTTTTCCCGAACATGTTTTAAAAGGACGAAGAATGGCGGGGCGCATGGGGGGTAAAAGAGCCACCGCCAAAAATCTAGAAATAATAGAAGTTAATCAAAAAGACCACCAGTTGGCCATTAAAGGAGCGGTGCCCGGTGCCAGAAACCAGCTAATCTTGATTCTGGGTGAAGGAGAGGTTTCCGCTGTTATTCCAGAAAATAATCAAACACCGGACAAAGTTTCACCAAAAAATGATAAAGAACAAAAGGAAGATATTTTAAAAAAGGGGTCAGAAAAAGAAGAAGAGAAACCCAATCAGAATAGCGCTAAAGAAGACAAAAAAACAGAAGGAGAAAACAAATGAAAAAAACTCCAGTTTACAATTCCGAAGGAAAAATAGTAGAAGAGATTGATTTGAATCCAAAAATTTTTGGAATCAAAGTAAAACCAGAATTAGTTCAACAGGCCGTAGTGGCGCAAATGGCTAATGCCCGAAAAGTTCTGGCCCATACTAAAGACCGTAGCGAAGTTCGGGGCGGCGGAATAAAGCCTTGGCGTCAAAAAGGGACGGGACGAGCGCGTCATGGATCAATTCGTTCTCCAATCTGGGTGGGCGGCGGAATAACTTTTGGGCCTACTAAAGATAGAAACTTTCACAAAAGGATTAACAAAAAAGCCAAACGCAAAGCTCTTTTTATGGTTTTATCTGATCGGGCTAAAGAATCAAAGGTTATTGTTTTGAATGAGTTAATCATGAAAGAGATTAAAACTAAAGCGCTGGCCGGACTATTAGCGAAGCTGCCGGTCAAAAACAAGAAAACAACCGTTATTCTTCCTAAGAACGACAGTAAAATTGTAAAATCAGCCCGAAATATTCCAGGCATTAAAACCATTCAAGCAGACAGTTTAAATATCAAGGATGTTTTAGAATCAAAATATTTACTGATTATCAAAGAAAGCTTAAGAAGAATAGAAGAAGTTTATCTAAAATCAAAATCTAGCAAATAATTTTTTAAACGAGCAATGGGGATATTTAATCGATTCAAAAAGACGGAAGATAAAGAGAAAGAGCCGAAAGTTGAAAAAAAGGCTCCGAAAAAACCGGAAAGCAAAAAGAAAAAAGCTGAACCGAGGTTGTTTGATCCTTCCTTGGTACCGTCAGGAAAAGAGGAAAAACCAAAAACGGAAAAACAGGACAAAGAACCGAAAGATATTAAAGAAAAAACCAAGGAGAAAACTAAAAAAGAAAAAAGGGAAGACACCGGAGAAGCTTATCGAATTTTAATTAAACCGCTGGTTACTGAAAAATCAACCAGTCTAGGAGTTTATGGCAAGTATGTTTTTAAAGTATCATCAAATGCTAGCAAAAGAACGATAAAAAAAGCGATTCACGATCTCTATGGAGTTGAGGCAATAAAAGTGAATATTGTTAACCAGGGCGGAAAGCCCATTAAATACGGCCGTAGTTCTGGTCGAACCGGAAGCTGGAAAAAGGCAATAGTTACCTTGAAAGCAGGAGAAAAAATAGAAATTTACGAAGGAGTTTAAAAACAGTATGGCTATTAGAAAATACAAACCAAATACTGCTGGTCGAAGAATATCATCTGTCGGAGTTTTTTCTGATCTTACTAAAAAGAGGCCAGAAAAGAAGCTGATTTTAATTAAGAAGAAAAAAGGCGGCCGGAACGTAAGAGGAAAAATCACCGTTTATCATCAGGGCGGTGGCGCCAAGCGCTATCTTAGAAAGATAGATTTTAAACAAGATCGTTTTGATCAAGTGGCCGAAGTTTTAACAATAGAGTATGATCCTAATCGGAATGCCCGAATTGCCTTGGTTCGGTTTGAAGATGGGGAAAAAAGATATATTTTAGCTCCCGTAGGATTAGCGGTAGGCGATAAGGTTGTTTCTTCTCGAAACAAAATTGAAATCAAAAATGGTAATCGATTAATTCTCAAGAATGTCCCGCCGGGTATTCTGATCCACAATTTGGAATTAGTACCGGGTAGAGGCGGTGAGATAATTCGGTCAGCCGGAAACAGCGCCATTGTCCAGACAATTGAAAACGGATTGGTTCAGATTAAGCTTCCTTCAGGAGAGATCAGGTTAGTTCCAGAAAACTGTATGGCATCAATCGGACAAGTTTCCAATCCTGATTATCGTCATATTCGCTGGGGTAAAGCAGGACGCATAAGACATAAAGGCATCCGCCCAACGGTAAGAGGAAAAGTCAAAAATCCGGTTGATCACCCGCATGGTGGGGGAGAAGGAAAGTCGCCGATCGGAATGAAAAGGCCGAAGACTCCGTGGGGTAAGCCCGCCCTGGGGGTAAAAACAAGAAAACAAGGGAAAAAATCCGATCGATTTATTCTCAAAAGAAGAAAAAGCAAGTAATTAGTAATAGGTAATTCGTTATTCATCATTAATAATTAATCATTCATAATTAGTAATTCCTATGTCGCGATCGCTCAAAAAAGGACCCTATGTGGATCAGAAGTTAATCAAGAAAATTTCTAAAGTAAAACGGGGAGATAAAACGATAATAAAAACCTGGTCCCGGGCCTGTACCATTACTCCCGAGATGGTTGGATTTACCATCGGTGTTCATAACGGCAGAGAGCATATACCTGTTTATATTGTCGAGAATATGGTTGGGCACAAACTGGGCGAATTTTCACCAACCAGAAAATTTATCAGACACGGCGGAAGAATGCAAAAAGAGGAAGAAGCGGCACAAGCGGCTGCTCAAAAAAAGGATCTAGTGGAAGCGAAAAAAGAAATAGAGCAAAAAACCGGATCTAAAGAAGAAAGCAAATAATTTACCTCAGGAAAATTTATGGAAGTTAAAGCAAAATTAAACAGAATAAGAATGTCGCCAAGAAAAGTACGTTTGGTAATTGATGTTATTCGCGGACTAGACATAGAAAAAGCCCAAGAGCAGTTGCAGTTTATTTCTAAAGCGGCGGCCCAGCCGATATTAAAACTATTAAATTCAGCGTTAGCCAATGCTGAAAACAATTTTAAACTGGATAAAAATAATCTTTTTATAAAAAAAATCACGGCTGACGAAGGTCCTGTTTTAAAACGTTACCGGCCGCGTGCTTTTGGAAGAGCAGCCGAAATAAGAAAACGTTCTTCCTTGATCGAGCTTGTTTTAGCGGAGAAAAAGGAATCAAAGCGCAAAGTAACAGCTGATAAAAAGAAAAGCGAAAAAGAAGGTCTTAAGATAGTTAAAGCAGATGAAATTCAAAAAGAAACATCCGACCCAAAGAAAAAAGAATTACCTACTGAAGAAAAGAAAAAGAAATCAATTATGGGCATAGGAAAAATAAAAGATAAATTTATTCATAGAACAGGAGAAAAGTAAAATGGGAAGAAAAGTAAATCCAAAAATATTTAGAATAGGGATAATTTACCAAGCGAATTCTAAATGGTTCGCTCAAAAATATTACAGCGTACTTCTGCGGGAGGATGTTCAAATTAGAGATTTTTTGAGAAAGAAGCTAAAAGAAGGAGGAGTGGCTAAGATTGAAATTGAACGTTCCGCCGGCAAGCTGACCGTGATCATTTATACTTCTCGGCCGGGAGTGATTATAGGAAGAGGCGGAGGAGGCATTGAAGAATTGAAGAAGCAGCTGAAGCAAAAATACTTAGGTAGTAAAAAAGTGGATCTTAACATTAATATCCAAGAAGTAGACAGACCCGATTTAAATGCCGAATTGATACTGCAGGGATTAATTGCTCAAATCGAAAAAAGAATCCCATTCCGCAGAGTAATGAAAAGAGGAATTGAACAAGTAATTCAGGCCGGAGCGCAAGGAGTTAAAATAATTATGGCCGGCCGGCTCAACGGAGTAGAAATAGCGAGAACCGAAACTCTTTCTCAAGGAAAAGTGCCCCTACACACCTTAAGAGCCGATATTGATTACTCCCGGGGGACCGCTCGAACTACCTATGGAGCGGTTGGAATTAAAGTATGGGTTTATCGCGGACAGATATTTCAGAAGCAAAAAAAACAAACTAAAATAATTTAATTAAGCCCCATGTTACAGCCTAAAAAGTTAAAACACCGAAAGCCACATCGGCCCGATGTCAGAGGAAACGCCACTCAAAAAACGGAGCTCGCTTTTGGCAGCTATGGATTGAAGGCAGTTACCGGTTCCTGGGTATCGGATCGGCAAATTGAAGCAGCGCGTCGTGCCATGACTCGATTTGTGAAACGGGGTGGAAAAATTTGGATCAGAATATTCCCTCGATTTCCCATAACCGCCAAAGGAGGAGAAATAAGAATGGGAGGAGGAAAAGGCTCGGTAGATCGTTATGTTGACAAAGTAAAGGCCGGCACCGTTATGTTCGAAATGGATGGAATCTCAGAAGGAGTGGCGCGTGAAGCGTTCCGATTGGCTTCGCATAAACTTCCCGTAAGAACAAAGATTCTAATTAAAAATGAATCATAACTATGAAAATTAAGGAATTGAGAGAAAAATCAGACGCAGAACTTCAGAAACTGTTAAAAAGCACGCGGGAACACCTTAGAGAAGTGCGGTTTAAAGTGGCCAGCGAACAGCTGAAGAATGTCCGTGAAATTCGAGTTGACAGAAAGACTGTCGCAAAAATATTGACAGTCGAAAAGGAACGGTCGAATAAAAAACCAGTTAATAAAAAATAAATTATGGATAAAGAAAAAAACAATCCTCCGGAAACTGTTTCAAATAGAACTGCCAAAGTCAAGAAAAGAAAATTTTCTGGAATAGTGGTTAGTGATGCTATGGACAAAACAATCGTAGTAAGGATAGGTCGCGTGAAGTCTCATCCGAAATATCGAAAGCAATATTCAGTAACTAAGAAATTCAAAGTTCATGATTCCCAAAACAAATATCATAAGGGAGATAAGGTAGAATTTGTGGAATGCCGGCCAATTTCCAAAGAAAAAAGATGGAAGGTAATTTATTAAGTAAATAGCTCATTAGCTTATTAGCTTGTAGGAAGTAGCTTATTAGAGTTTCTAAAAAGCTAACAAGCTACCAGCTAACAAGCTACCAGCTAACAAGCTATAAAATGATTCAAGCAGGCACAAGATTAAAAGTAGCAGATAACACCGGAGCAAAAACTCTGCAGTGTATTAAAGTGTTAGGGGGCAATAAAATCCGCTATGCTGGAATTGGAGATATTATTACCGTAGCAGTAAAAGAAGCGAATCCTTATAGTATGGTTAAGAAGGGGGATGTTTTACACGCTGTGATTGTGCGTCAAAGAAAAGAACTAAGACGCTCAGACGGGTCATACATTCGTTTCGATGAAAACGCGGCAGTGATAGTTGATAAAGAAAATAAAGAACCAAAGGGAACAAGAATTTTCGGTCCGGTTGCTCGAGAACTGAAAAACAGAGGGTTCGACAAAATAGTCTCTTTGGCCCCTGAAGTATTATAAAATAATAAAATTTCTAAGATGGAATTAAGAAAAGGCGACCAAGTAAAAATAGTTCTCGGCAAAGATCGAGGCAAAAAGGGAAAGATTATTCAAATTTTCCCCGAAAAAAACCTAATAGTGATAGAAGGCTTGAATCTTAGGGTTAAACACGCTCGTCCTAAGAAAGAAGGGCAAAAAGGGGAGCGGGTCCAATTCAGCGCGCCGATGGATGCATCAAACGCATTGCTGGTTTGTCCTAGATGCGGTAAACCCACTAGAATCGGGCACAAGAATATTGAAAATAAAAAGAGCCGTATGTGCCGAAAGTGTAAAGAAGTAATTTAGAAGAAGTTATATGAATAATTTAAAAGAAAAATACATCCGCGAAGTAATTCCCCAATTAAAGGAGCAATTGGGATACAAAAATAATTTAGCTGTTCCTCGCATAGAAAAGGTGACGGTTAACGTTGGAATAGGCAAGGTGGTTCACGATCCAAAATTTTTAGACGTGGTGGTAAATACCTTGACTAGAATCACTGGGCAGAAGCCGGTGTTTACCAAAGCAAAAAAATCCATTTCAAATTTTAAAGTCAGAAAAGGAATGACTGTGGGAGTAATGGTTACTCTGCGCGGTAATCGAATGTATGATTTGATAGAAAAACTGGTTAAAATAAGTTGGCCCAGAACCAGAGATTTTAGGGGACTTCCTTTAAAAATGATTAGTAATCAGGGCAATTTAAACATTGGTTTTAAGGAACATACTGTTTTTCCTGAAATCAGAACCGATGAAGTAGAAGTGATCCACGGTTTAGAGGTGAACATTACTACTTCAGCCAAAACAAAAAAAGAAGGAATATTACTATTTAAATTATTGGGTTTTCCCTTACAAGAGGAATAAGCTATGGCTAAAAAATCTCAGATCGCAAGAGCAAAAAGATCACGCCTAAAACCAAAATTTTCTTCTCGCATAGTAAGAAGGTGTTGGCGTTGCGGAAGAGTCCACGGATACATGAGAAAATTTGACTTATGCCGAATCTGCTTTCGAGAATTGGCGAATAAAGGAGAAATACCGGGAATAACAAAGTCAAGCTGGTAGAGAAAGCCCGGCGCTTTGAGCCTTGAGCTAAGTGCTAAAGAGATGACTGGCCCGGAGCCCTAAGCTCACAGCTCAAAGCAAAATAATAAAACTAAACAGTAACACTTATATAAATACCCTATGACTATGACTGATCCCATTGCCGATATGCTAACTAGAATTCGTAATGCTGTTCAGCTGAAAAAAGACGAAGTAGTTTTTCCTTTTTCTAAAATAAAATTTGAAATTGCTAAAATATTGGCAAAAGAAGGTTATATCAAAAAGGCCGAGAAAACAGAAAATGCCTTTGCTAAAATTAAAATAACCCTAAAGTACGCTCCCGACAGTAAGTCGGTAATCCAGAACATAGTAAGGGTTAGCAAACCAGGAAGAAGAGTTTATGTTCATCACCAAAAATTACCCTATGTTTTAAATGGTTTAGGGATCGCCATTATTTCTACTCCCAATGGTCTAATGACCAATAAAGAGGCACGAAAAAACAAAGTAGGCGGAGAAGTAATTTGCGAAGTAAACTAAGATAATTAAAAGATAATTTACATATGTCCCGAGTAGGAAAAAATCCAATCAAAATTCCTGAAAAAGTCACTGTAGAAATCAACGGACGCACAGTAATGGTTAAGGGTCCCAAAGGGGAATTATTCCAAGAACTTCCTCCTTTGGTGACGCTAGCTCGAAAAGAAGAGTATCTTCAGGTATCCGTGCCGGAAGCCCAAGTTAAATCCAACAGAGCCTTGTGGGGCCTGACTCGGGTATTGGTTGCCAATATGATCGAAGGAGTGACTAATGGTTTCGAAAAAAAACTGGAAATTAACGGAATCGGATTCAAAGCAGAAGCAAAGGACAAGAAGTTAATTTTGAATGTTGGATTTTCTCATCCCGTTGAATTTGAATTGCCAGAAGGAACCGAAGCAAAAGTAGAAAAGAATGTCATTATTATTACAGGATCAGATAAACAGTTAGTAGGGAACACGGCCGCTCGGATAAGAAATATAAAAAAACCAGAGCCCTATAAAGGTAAGGGCATTAAATATATTGACGAAATAATCCGCCGGAAGGCGGGTAAAGTAGCGAAAGGAGCTGAAGGAAAAGCCTAAGATAAAAAAAGCTTTAAATATAGAATTATGTCTAATACCCAAAAAAAGAAACAATCTCAAAGAGAAAGAAGAAAAAAAAGAATCCGGGCAAAAATCCTAGGTACAGCGGAACGTCCAAGACTTTGTGTTTTTCGCAGTCTTAAACATATCTACGCTCAAATAATCGATGACCAAAAAGCCAAAGTGTTAGTGAGTGCCAACGATGGTGAATTAGCAAAGAAAGATCAAAAGGAAAAGAAAGAAACAATGGCCAAGGCGGTAGGAAAATTAATCGCTCAGAAGGCATCGACAAAAAAAATTGGAGTAGTTGTTTTTGATCGAGGGGGATTCGCCTATCATGGTAGAATAAAAGCGCTAGCGGAAGGAGCCAGAGAGGGCGGACTTAAATTTTAAATCGTTAGATAACTAAATATGATTGATCGAAAGACAAAAAAATCGGCGATGAGGGAACTTTCTAAAGATGAATTTGAGCAAAAAATAATAGAAATTTCCCGAGTAACCAGAGTGCAAGCAGGCGGAAAAAGAATGCGTTTTCGCGCCTGTGTAGTGATTGGTGACAAAAAGGGACGAATCGGACTAGGAATAAAAAAAGGCGCCGATGTTTCCATTGCCGTTAACAAAGCGGTTACTGCGGCAAAAAGGAACTTGATCAAAATTAAGATGATTAACGACACCATTTCTCACACGATAATAGAAAAATTCTGTGGCGCCGAAGTATTCCTTAAGCCGGCTCCTGCCGGAAGGGGAGTTATTGCGGGCGGCCCGGTGAGAGCGGTGTTGGAATTAGCCGGTATTAAAAACGTAGTCAGTAAAATGCAGGGATCTAAGAACAAAATAAATAATGTACGGGCTACCATTAATGCTTTAACTAACATAAGGACGGCAGAAGAGATTAAAAAGCTAAGACAAACCGATTAAAATGACTCTATCACTAGCACAACTAAAATCATACCCGTCATCCCGCAAAAAAAGAAGAAGATTAGGGCGGGGCAACGCCGGCAAGGGCGGAACATACGGAAGCCGGGGGCAAAAAGGACAAAACTCCCGTTCCGGAGGTAAAGGCAAGGGCGGCCATCGCGGCAAAAAATCTCCTGCTTTCATCAGCCAGATTCCCAAGACCAGAGGATTCCTTGGCTTTAATTCGAAAATGAGTATTGTTAATATTGGTCAGTTAAATAGTCATTTTTCCGAGGGAGAAGTGATTAATTCCAAAAAGCTAGTAAGCGTTGGTTTGATTTCCAAAAATGGGAATGGGGTCAAGGTATTAGGCGGTGGTGAATTGAATAAAAAATTTGCAGTTACCGCAGAGCACTTTTCTAAATCAGCAGAAAATGCTATAAAAAAGGCAGGCGGAACAATCAATACCGTTAAAAAACCTCAAACAAGAAAAAAATAATAGCATGAAAGCTATTGAAAAAATAACTCAACTGTGGAAGGTTAAGGATATTAGAAACAAAATTCTTTACATCCTAGGATTGTTGTTAGTGTTTAGAATTGCGGCCCACGTGCCGGTACCCGGTGTGGATGTAGAAAACTTAAAAAACTTTTTAGGCTCTAACCAAGTATTAGGGCTTTTAAACCTTTTCTCAGGAGGAGCGCTAGAAAACTTTTCCGTGGTAATGTTGGGATTAGGGCCATACATTACCGCTTCTATTATTTTTCAGTTGCTCGCCATGATTATTCCGCGGCTAGAAGAAATGCAAAAAGAAGGAGAATCTGGTCGGGCCAAAATTAATCAGTATACCCGTCTTCTTACCGTACCGCTGGCCGCTATGCAGGCATATGCGACCATTACCCTGTTAAAAAGGAGCGGTCAAAGTTTTGCGGCCGGAGCGGGCGCGCCGAACGGAATTATCGGTGATATGAGTATGTTTCAATTGGCTTCGGCAATAATCATGATTGCTGCCGGCAGTATTTTTCTAATGTGGTTAGGAGAACTTATTTCTGAAAAAGGGCTGGGAAACGGAATTTCTCTGTTAATTTTTGCCGGAATTGTCGCGGGCCTTCCGCGTTCTCTTCAACAAACCTTTGCTATTTTTGACCCCAGCAAGATTTTCACTTACCTAATTTTTGTAGCAGTGGCTATTATTACCATAGGGGGAGTGGTAATAATAACCGAAGGACAAAGGAATATTCCGGTTTCCTACGCCCGCCGAATTAGAGGGAATAAAGTCTATGGCGGCGTTAGCACTCACCTCCCGCTTCGAGTAAACCAGGCCGGAGTCATTCCCATCATCTTTGCCATCTCCATTGTATTAATTCCTTCATTGGTGGCTCGTTTTTTCGTTAATTCTTCCACTGCCTGGATAGCAACAATCTCACAGGCAACTATTAATATTTTTAACAACCAGCTTTATTACGGATTGATTTACTTTTTCTTTGTAGTGGCATTTACCTATTTTTACACGGCGGTTATTTTTCACCCGGAACAAATCTCGGAAAATCTGCAAAAACAGGGAGGATTTGTTCCAGGCATCCGGCCGGGCCGACCTACCGCTGCTTACCTAAACTATGTTTCCAACAGAATTCTTTTGACGGGTGCGTTATTTTTGGGCATAATTGCCGTTTTGCCATATATTATGCAAGCAGCGACCAATATCCAAACGCTCGTGCTGGGAGGAACCAGTCTTTTAATCGTAGTTAGCGTGGTGTTAGAAACTGTTAAACAAGTAGAATCAAAGTTAGTAATGCGGGAATATGAAGGATTTTAACAAAAAGAGGATTAAGCTCTGAAAGAGTACCGAGGAAAACCCTCGGACTTTGTTTTTAAAGCAGAAATCATTATAATTTAGATATGACTAAGCTAGAAACATCAATTCGAAAAATAGTGGTCTTTGGCCCCCAGGGCTCGGGTAAAGGAACGCAAGCGGAATTTCTGTCTAAAGAATTGAATATCCCCTGGATTTCCACCGGAAATATTTATCGTCAGAACATTAAAGCGCAAACAGAACTGGGAAAATTGGCCAATCAGTATATTATTGAAGGAAAATTGGTGCCTGACCAGGTGACTAATCGATTAGTGGCAGAACGGTTAAAAGAGAAAGACGCGCAAGCAGGATTCATTCTTGAAGGATATCCTCGGAATAGAGGGCAAGCGGAAACCTTAGATCAAATGACTCAAATTAGCGCTGTTCTAGAAATTGCCATTTCCGACGAAGAAGCGATCCGTCGGATTTCCGGCCGAAGAGTTTGTACTTGCGGGATGACTTTTCATATTGATTTTAATCCACCCAAACAAGAAGGAATCTGTGATCAATGCGGAAAAAAACTTTTCCAAAGAGAAGATGATCAGGAGGAGACAATCAGGCAGCGATTGGCGATTTATCATCAAAATACCGAGCCGCTTTTAAAAGAGTACCTGAAACGCGGTATTCTGATTCGAGTTAACGGAGAGCAGGGGATCTCCGAGGTAAAAAAAGAGATATTCCAAAAAATGGACGAGAATAATTTTTCGAAAAAATGATTACCATTAAAAATTCGCGAGAAATAGAAATTATGCGGGAAGGCGGCAGGATCTTAGCGACTGTGCTGAAAAAAGTGGTTAAGGCAGCGAAACCGGGCATTTCTACTAAAGAACTGGATTTACTGGCGGAGAAATTGATCCGCCAGCTTGGAGGAGAACCTGCTTTTCTAGGATACCAATCCCATTTCGAAGGCGACCCTTATCCCGCTTCGATTTGCACTTCAGTAAACGAAGAAGTGGTGCATACTATCCCCAGTGCCAACAGGATTTTGAAAAAGGGGGATATTATCGGAATTGATGCCGGCGTGCGCTACAAGGGATTTTGTACTGACATGGCCCGAACTGTCGGCATTGGCGGAATCTATTCGGAAAAAGAAAAACTGATTCAGGTGACAAAGAAAGCGCTTTCCCTCGGAATAAAAAAAGTGAAGGCGGGAAGGCACACCGGCGATATCGGTGCCGCCATTCAGAAATATGTGGAACAGCAGGGATTTTCCGTGGTAACTCAACTGGTGGGGCATGGCATAGGCAAAAATGTTCATGAAGAGCCGAGAATACCCAATTTCGGGGAGCCCCATACCGGAACGGAATTGAAAGAAGGCATGACTATTGCTATTGAACCAATGGTGAATATCGGCGGGAGCGAGGTAAAAACGGCGTCAGACGGTTGGAAAATTGTTACCAATGATAATTCTTTATCGGCCCATTTCGAAGATACAGTGGCAGTAACCAAAAAAGGATTCGAAATATTAACTCAAGTCTGAAATAATGAGCAAAATACTGGGAATCGATTACGGAGAAAAACATATCGGTCTGGCCGTATCAGATGACGAAAAAAAATGGGTTTTTCCATATAGCAGGATAGAAAAAAAATCCTGGGAACAAGTTTTTGAGGAATTGAAAATAATTTGTGAAAAAGAAAATATTGAAAAAATAGTGGTTGGCTTACCCTTATCTCTAAAGGAAAATAGAAACGAAAAGGCAAAGAAAATTCAAGATTTTATCGGCCGGCTGGAAGAAACTGTTAATATTCCTGCTGATTTTGAAGATGAAAGATTCACCACCAAAGCCTCGGAACAATTATTAAAACAGGCCGGAAAGAAAAAGTTAAAAGATAAAGTTGATGAAACAGCGGCAGTCCTGATATTACAAAGTTATTTAGAAAAAAACAAAAACGAGTAAACCCCGTTACTTGATCACGAGGCGTTATACCCCCTATGAGCATGTACAGACGACTACTATGATAACCCCGAGGCCTGACCGTCGGGTATTCAAGTAACGGGGTAAATTATTAACCTTAAGAAGATTGAATTAAGAAATCTGGTATGATTTTTGATTATTTAATTCCCTTTTTGCTTTCCTTCGCCGGAGTGATCCTAATCACCCCGCTGATTAAAAGTTTTGCCTTAAAAAGGAACATTGTTGATGACCCCCGGATTTATCCCGAGCGGAAAATTCAAGCTAAACCAACTCCGCTTTTAGGAGGAATCGCTGTATTTACCGCTTTTTCGCTGGTGTTGCTTTATTATACTTTATTTACCCATCGGATTTTGGGCGGTTACATGCTGTCGAAGCACGTTAGCGGCATTATCCTGGCGGGCTTGCTTTTAATGGTCGGGGGGTATTTAGACGATAAGTACGATTTGAAACCGCTGCAGCAAATTATTTGGCCCTTACTGGCTTCTTTGGTAATTATTGCTGCTGGCATTGGCATTCCTTACATTACTAATCCTTTTGGCGGAACACTGTATCTTGATACCATAAAAATAGAACTGTTTAAGTTGGGGGAGATTCCTTATTACTTCACGCTATGGGCTGACCTATTGGCTCTAATCTGGCTGATGGGAATGGTTTACACCACCAAATTCTTAGATGGCTTAGACGGCCTTGTGCCGGGCGTCGGAGCGATTGGCGCATTTGTGACATTCGTCTTAAGTTTAACGAAAACAGTGGCCCAACCGGAAACCGCGCTGGTATCTATTATTTTAGGAGGAGCTTTATTGGGTTTTATCGTTTTTAGCTTCCACCCGGCCCGTATTTTTCTGGGGGAAGGGGGATCGACTTTTATAGGCTTCATGCTGGGAGTATTAGCTATTATCAGCGGAGCGAAAATAGCCACCGCCCTTTTGATAATGGGAATTCCTATTTTGGACACATTGTGGGTGGTTTTAAGGAGAGTTTTTAAAGAAAGAAAATCTCCCTTTTGGGGAGATAAAAAACATCTGCACTTTCGGTTGTTAGACATTGGACTGTCCCAGCGGCAAGCCGTACTGTTCCTTTATTTAATCACTGCTGCCTTTGGGGCAACCTCGTTATTTCTTAAAACCGAAGAAAAACTTACGGCCTTAATAGTTTTACTGGGAGTAATGCTGGTATTAGCCGTTTCCTTAGTACTAATTTATCGTTACAAAAAGTCCAAAGGAAACTTGACTCCAATATACGGAGTTGACAAAAGTGAAACGAAGCATTAGAATTATCGTAAATTAACTAAAAGAAATCTATGATTGCTATTATCAAAACAGGAGGAAAACAATACAAGGTTCGGGAAAAAGATATTATTAAAGTAGAAAGACTGGATAAAAAAGAGGGGAGCGAAATGGTCTTTAAAGATGTACTGCTGGTGTCAGATAAAGAAGGGAAAAAAGTATCAATTGGCGCTCCTAAAGTAAAAGGAGCCGAAGTTACCGCCAAAGTTCTAGAAGAGAAAAAAGATAAGAAAGTAACCATTGTTAAATATAAGTCCAAGATCCGGTATCGAAGAAAAAGGGGGCATCGGCAGTGGTATACAAAGGTAAGAATTGAAAAAATAGCTGCCTAGATAAATTGAATATAAAAAACTGAAAGCGCGAATACGTATTCGCGCTTTCAGTTTTGATTTTTATACAAAGATTAATTCATTTCTCCTCTACCAGCTAGAGCATTAGCCAGAGTTACCTCGTCAGCGTATTCGATATTACTTCCCATAGGCAGCCCCCTTCCGATCCTGGTTATTCTTATTTTCATTGGTTTTAGTAGTCTCGCTAAGTAAAGGGCGGTTGACTCACCCTCTAGATCAGGGTTGGTGGCCAGAATAATTTCTTTAATGCCATTCTTCTGAATTCTGTTCACTAATTCCTTGATTTTTAATTGTTCGGGGCCGATCCCCTCAATTTGATTGATTACTCCGCCCAAAACGTGATAACTGCCCTGGTACTTGCTTGTTTTTTCAATAGCGATTACATCAGGGCTTTCGGAAACTACGCAAATGGTTTTTTGGTCTCTTTTTGAATCGGAACAAATAGGGCAGGGAACGGTATCGGTAAAATTGTAGCAAACCGGGCAAGTGGTAATCTTTTCCTTTAAGCGCTTTATTCTTTCCGCCAGTTTATCCAATTCTTCCGTAGGCTGTTTGAGCAAGTAAAAAATAAACCGCTCCGATGTTTTTGGTCCGATTCCGGGCAGTTTATTAAATTCTTCAATCAGGTTTTGGATTGTTTCTGGTAATCTGGCCATAGTTTAGATCCCGCTTATTACTATCCAATGTTAGGCAAATTGAAATTTCCGCCTTGAATTTTTTGAGCAATAATCCGTTGCACTTTCTTAATGGCATCATTATAGGCTTCTTTTAATCCTTTTTCCAATATTTCTTTACTCTCGAGCTTAAGGAGTTCGGGATTAATCTCTAGGGCAATTACTTGTTGGTTGCCATCCATGACCAGATTAATTTTACCCCCTTCGGTAGAGGAGGAAACCGTTTCTTGCCCTAGTTGATTTTGGAGTTGTTTAGCTTGATCTCTTAAATCTTTGATCTGTTTAAGTTTATCGAACATAGTGGTTAGAGTTTAGGATAAGTTACCAATTGCCAGTTGTTAGTTGTGAGTATCAAAATAACTGACAACTTAAATCTAAAAGGGAGTAGCGGCCGGGACTGTTTCTTCTATTTTTTTGGCGAGATTTTTGAAACTAACTTTTTCTTCATCAAAAAACAGTTCAATTACTCCGGTCGGGCCGTTGCGGTGCTTGGCAATGTGGATTTCGGCAATGTTTCTTCTATCGGAATCTTCTCTTCTGATAGTTTTGTCCATTACCTCGCGATAAATGAATATTACCACATCGGCATCTTGCTCAATAGACCCTGATTCTCTTAAATCAGCGAGCTTGGGAATAGAGGGGCTTCTGGCTTCCACTGCCCGGGAAAGCTGCGATAAAGCGATAACGGGAATATTCAATTCGCGGGCGATCGCTTTTAGGGAACGGGTAATTTCGGCGATTTCCTGAACACGGTTATCCTTAAAAGTGCTGCCGCCTTCCATTAATTGGAGGTAGTCCACAATCAGAAGGCCCAGGTCTTGTTCCGCCTGCAGTCTTCTGGCCTTAGTCCTTATCTCCATTACATTGGCGGAGGCGGAGTCATCAATAAAAATAGGCGCTTCGGATAATATTCCCATGGCATTGCCAATGCGGGGGAAATCGTCATCTTCCTCCCGATCAGAAAGCTTGCCGGTCCTCATTTTCCATAAATCAACATTCGCTTCGCAACAAAGCATTCTGTCTACCAGCTGTTCTTTAGACATTTCTAAGCTAAAAATTCCCACTGGGATTTTTGATTTAACGCCAACTTGCCGGGCAATATCCAGTGCTAGGGAAGTTTTTCCTACGCTGGGGCGCGAGGCTATGATAATTAAATCGGATTTTTGAAGACCCGCTAGCTTATTATCTAAATCAATGAATCC
The DNA here is from genome assembly GCA_002784945.1 of Candidatus Kerfeldbacteria bacterium CG_4_10_14_0_8_um_filter_42_10. Taxonomy (GTDB): domain Bacteria; phylum Patescibacteriota; class Patescibacteriia; order UM-FILTER-42-10; family UM-FILTER-42-10; genus UM-FILTER-42-10. The sequence continues at coordinate 7,123 of PFMD01000051.1, read as the reverse complement.
GGTCGGGATTCCTCGTATTTTTCCCCCTTCGCGATGCAGTTCGTCGATCCGGTCGAAAGCTTCTGTAAGCGCGCTTCTAATCGGTACAAAATTCTGTTTCAGATATTTCTGAGAAACCTTAAACAACGCTTGTTCCGCTTTATCCAAAATAATGTTAATATCTTCCGTTTCCTCGTATCCCCAGCCGGTGATCTGTTGAGCGCTTAGAATCAATCTTCTGAGCGTTGCTTTTTTTTGAACAATGTTGGCGTAATTAGAGACATTGCTGGCCGTAGGGACAATATTAGCCAAACCCATTAAGTAGCTTCTGCCCCCAATGGAATCTAAAAGCCCTTTTTCCTTTAAACGGTTGGCGAGATTAAGAATATCAATTGGTTCTCTTTGATTGTACAGCTCCAGCATGGTTTCAAAGATAAGCCGGTGCCCGTCTTTATAAAAATCATCCGGATGCACTAAATCGGCGATGCGGACAATGGCATCTTTATCAATCAATAATGAGCCTAATACTGCTTGCTCAGCCTCTAGGTTATGAGGGGGGATATTTTCTTTTATTTCGGTATTTTCTTTGGCCATTTTATTTAGCTTGTAGCTTGTTAGCTTTTTAGCTTGTAGCTTGTAGGAAGTAGCTTATTAAAATTTCTAAGAAGCTAAAAAGCTACCAGCTAATAAGCTATTTCCTAATTCTTAACCATCTTACCACCTTTGAATTAATCGGAGCAAGAGGATGTTTTCTACATTTTGTCCACCTACCTAGCCAGAAGGGGAAAATGCAAAAACAGGCGATAAATGTTCATCCTGACTCGCCTTAACCCAAGGGAAGGTAGAGAATCAGGTCGAACTCACCTGTTTTTATTCCGACTAATAGTTTGTTTCAGAAGTGGTAACCACCACAGTTGTTTTTCCCTCTTCACTGGGATTAATACCGATTGAGACTATCCGGTTACCTTTTTCTCCGCCGACCGACGCTCCACCTTCGTAAGTCATGGTTAAATTAACAGTCCAACCCTCATCTGCTAATTTCTGCTCGTATAAAGTTTTAAGGTCGTTGACTGATTGAGTGGTTTCAATGGAAACGGTGTATCCTTTATTTTCAACAGAAGTAATTGCCGCGGTGATTGTGCCGTCGACGACGTAGACATCGTCAGGAAAGTCAGAGGGTAAATCTACGTTACCGCCTACTTGATAAGATCCCGCATTAGTATTAACGGTGACGGTGTTATCGCTTATGTCTACATCTGCTTGACCGCCCGTGGAACTCTCTAGGGCTCTTTCTGTGGCTTCTTCCGCTGTTTTTTCAGCCGCTTTCTTTCCGCATCCGCCGAATCCGCTAATTAATAAAAAAAGCGCCAAAAACATGGCGATTGAGGTAACTTTTTTAAACATAGTGTTTTAGGGATAATAATAAAATACCGCTTTTCTATTATATCATTTCTAATCGCAGTGGAAAAGCAGTTTAGAGCATTTACCGTCAATCCTATTATCTCTAATACATTATGTTATTTTTCCGTCTTTAATTTCAATAGTCTGATCGGCATATTTTTTAACATAGTCGGAATGGGTGACCAGAATAACTGTCTTTTTATTTTGTTTATTTAAATCGTGCAGGATCCGAATAATGCTTTCGCCGGTCTTGCTATCCAGATTTCCCGTCGGCTCGTCTGCTAAAATTATCGCCGGTTCATTAATCAGTGCTCGGGCAATGGCTACCCGTTGTTGCTCTCCGCCGGAAAGCAGACTGGGCAAATGATTAGCTCTTTCTTCTAGCCCTACTTTTTTTAACACTTCTTTAACTCGGGCTCTATCCCTTTTGGTTCGTTTAGCAATAACCGCTTCAACATTTTGAGCGGCGGTAAGGGTGGGGATTAGATTGAAATTTTGGAAAATGAATCCTATTTTATCTCGACGAAGCGTAGTCAACTTAGCATCACTTATTTTAGTAATTTCAGCACCATCTATTTCAATGATGCCTTTAGTTGGTCGGTCCAATCCGCCAATTAATTGCAACAGAGTGCTTTTTCCTGATCCCGATGATCCGATAATGGCCAGAAACTCTCCTTTGTTCAGGTTAAGATCAATGTCATCTACTGCGTTAATCGTTTTGGTTCCTTGTCGATATTGTTTCAGCAGATTTTTTACTTTAATAAAAGTCATATTTTTAATCAATTGGTTAGTCGATCCGATTATTCCAGATTGCGAAAGGCCTCCTGCGGCTTCATTTTAGCCGCTTTGATCGCTGCCAAAGCGCCGGCAAAAAGGGAAGCAGCTAAGGCAATCAATGAACCTAAGGCCAGCACCGTATAGGTGTAAATTACGTTAAGCTGGACACTAGCAGTTACCCCCTCATTATTTTCGCCTCCTAAGAATCGCCGCGCAAAACCGAATCCGTTATCAGTGCCGGCAACAGTGGCGGAAAGCGAAATGTCGTAATGATTCAAAAGGGCGATCGCTCCCAGCGCCAAACCAATACCGAGTGCCGCGCCAATTACTCCAATTACAATGTTCTCGGCAATTATTTGTCGAATAATCAAATGGTTTTTCCAACCAATTGCTTTAAGAGTGCCGATTTCCCGTACTCGTTTGTTGACCGAAAGAATGGTAAGTAAGCTGACTATAATAAAAGCCGCAAGCACAACAATAATACTGGTCACGCCGATGAATTTATCGGTTAAGCTGGCGGCGCTGACCAAACTGCCTGAAACCTGTTGGGCGGTTTCTGACGCATCGGTCACTTTTGCTCCGGGGAATAATCCGGCCGCGCTTTCGCCCGCCAGCTTAACATTGTCCGCATTACTGGCCTTAACCAGCAATACGTTGATCCGGCCGTCGCGACCAGCCAGTTGTTGCGCGTCGGTCAGAGACAAATACAAATCGGCCGACATAGTGTATAACTTGGGATCTACTATACCTACCAGAGTGAATTCTTTTTCCGCAATAGTAATCGTGCCATTCAAAGAATAATTCTTTTTTTGCGCAAAGGCTCGAGTGGCCACCACCTCGCCGGGCTGTTCTAAATAACGTCCTTCGACAATCTGGTTGGGAAGAATAAGCCCAATGTCATTCTTGCTGGTATCTACTCCGGCTAACGTGAAGTTTTCCGTTTTAACATCGGTCGAAAATGATCCAATTTCCTGGCGGATTACTGATTTAGGAACTTCTACTTCGCCATTTACCGTAGAGACCGGATTAGGGACGGATTGGCGCATCAGTTTTTGACCCTCTTCTGAATTGGGGTCAATGCCTTTGCTTTTTAACTCCTCCATGGCCTTTTGTTGAGCGTCCATAAAAGCTTGACGATCCGCATCGCTCACTTGAAATGACTGACTGAATCCAATGCGCTGTCCGCCGGTTTCAATTTCAGCCGCCAATTTCGGAATAGTCCCTTCCTGATGCACTACGTTCAGCACCAACCCGGTGGCGTATGTTTTTACCAGCGAGGGATCCAGTTTTTCCGTTTCCGAGGAAGCAAAGGTAAGCATGCTGCCCGGCATAAGCGTATCGTTGGCAAATTGCTCTCCGGGCTCTCCGAGCTTGGAAAAATCCATTGTGATCCGATTGTCATTAAGTGCTTCTTCTCGAGTGGCATCATCCAGATTTTGAATTTCTTCCGAATCTACCGTCCGGCTGACCATAATGTCGGTTCCCACGTTCTGCAAAGGATTCAGCACTTTATCTTGAGCCGTGGACAGACTTTGAGATACCGAAATGATGGTAATTATGATGGCGCTGGCCATGGCTAGGCCTAAAGAAATAGTGAGCGTCTTACTCCAACGGCGGGTTAATTCGGCCCATAAATAGCGCAGATAAAACATGATTTTTTTTATTTTAATGAAATGATCATACGATAGCAATATCAAATTACTAAAGTATGACCTCTTAAAATTACTACGCAGCAAATATTTAAAATATTTCAGAATCATTCGGCAGTGCATCCGATTAGTTATAAGGAGGCATTTCTTGATTTATTTACTATACTTTGTTAAAATAAGTCATACATTATTTTGCGCCCTTAGCTCCTCCCTGCGCTCAAATTCCATTTGAGCTTCGGAAGGCAAGCAGCTTAATGATTTAAATATGCTTGCCCGTCGAAGCTCCGATGATAATCGGAGCGCAGTCGGGCGCCCTTAGCTCAGCCTGGTAGAGCAACTGCCTTTTAAGCAGATGGTCGCAGGTCCGAATCCTGCAGGGCGCACCAATTAGGAAACAAAGTGTCTTTGAGCATGAGCATAAAAAAACCATATTATAGAATTGCAAGGGTAGAAAGTGGCACGGAGTACATATTAGACAGGAGATATGCCCCTGACAGATTTACGCTTATTCAGTCATATCAATTAATAGAAAATGATCTTAAGAAAATTTTAGAGTACATTGAACCAGTTGATGAGAATATGCATGTTTTTTCACATAGACTTTATGAGTTATTGCTACGCAGTGCCACAGAATTTGAAACAAATTGTAAAGGCATACTCAATGCAAATGGATATAAAAAAAGAGGAAATCTTGATATTACTGATTATCGTAAAATTAATAAAGCAACTCGAGTATCTGAATATCAAATTAAAATGAATTTTTGGTACCCGGTGGTTAAAATAATTATGCCATTAAGCGACTGGTCTAAGAGTCAATCTCTTAATTGGTATAAAAATTATAATTTAGTAAAACATGACCGCGTGAATTATTTTAGTCTTGCAAAATTAGAAAATGTTATATATGCAGTAGCTAGCGTACTAATTATTCTGTATTCTCAATTCAATGAATACGCTTTTAATCCATACAACGACGAAACTATGTTAGTGCAAAAGGATAAGGATGATTTCTGGTATGGAGCAAATTCTCTATTTAATATTAAACCTTATGAGAATTGGTCAGCACCAGATCAATACTATTTCGCATGGCCAGCAATAGAAACTACGGAAAGTCCGTTTGAAAAATATGCTTTCTGAACAAAATTTTAGACCGATCTACTCTTGTTGTGAATCAAATTGTGCATAGAGACTAAAGTAGACGAATCCAGTTAAATTATCTCAAAAGATACACTAACCACCTGAGCCGCTTTCAAAGCGGTTTTTTTATTGGTATACTTAGAATAATCAGTAATTATCCAATAATATGAAAAAAGCTACATTAATATTTATTCTTTTGCTGTTTCCTATGATCGCGCTTGCTCAATCCATGGTTGAAATTGAAAATTCCGATATTACTCCAGTAATGGAAGACGGCTACATTGCCAATGTCAACTCCCCAGAAACAAACGAAACGACGATAGTCGATATTGATGTTAATCTTCCTGACATAAAATTATTGCCTTCCAGCCCGTTTTACTTTTTGAAAAGATCCTGGGAAGAGGTAAAAGGCTGGTTTATTTTTAATACCAATAAAAAGATCAAATACGGAATTAACTTAGCCAATAAACGGTTGGAAGAAACTGAAACGCTGATCCAGAATAAAAAAACCGATTTAATTAATGGATCACTTGACCGTTTTAACCAACAGATGGAAGAAGTCAATAGTAATATCACCAAAGCAAAGAATAAGAGCAGAGACTTAACGGAAATTTATAATCTGGTCCAACAAAACAAAGAAAGACATGAGGCAGTTTTAAATCAGTTGCAGGCTCAAGTTCCCGATAATCTAAAAGAGGTTATTTCTAACATTAAAGATGTTTCCCAAACCGGATTCCAAATTACGAAAGAAAAAATTCAAGAGGGGATGGATATTTTGGAAAATAATCTGCAATGAAATCTTTAAATCAAATCATAATCATTTTATTTTTATTGAGTCTGGCAGTTCTCATGGGAATTGAGTTGGGCGTGAATTATGATATTTTAGACCGCCGAGTGGCTCTTTCTACCACCGCCATGATCAGCGGCGTTAGTTTTATTATTATTGATAGAGTTCTAAAAAGGAAATATCAAATTGTTTTATCGTGGTATGTGGCGCTATCCGTGGTAATTGGTGTCTGGTTAGACGCGATGGGCAATTTTTTCTACTTTTATTCTCGTTACGGCTGGTGGGACGATTTTACTCATTTCGTTGGTTCGCTATCCGTAGCCATTACGCTTTTATATATTTTTTTCCATCTCAATAAAAAAGGTTTTATTAAGTTGGGTCGATTCAATTTGAATTTGTTCGTAGTTTCAGTAACCATGCTTTTAGTATCCTTTTACGAAATTTCCGAGTACCTGGGCGACTTATTATTTAGTACTCGTCGGATTGGAGAGCGCTTTGACACCGCCTCTGATTTAACCAGTAATCTTTTAGGCGCCCTGGCCGTTGTTTTAGTAGGAGCTGTGATCACTAGAAAGAAAAAAACCACCGTTTCATAGAATTTTGCTGGCTAACTGGCATTAAGGGGCTTAAATCAGCCCTTTTTTAGTAGATTAAAGACCATGTTTTTGTTTGCAGGAACCTGGTAAAAATGCTATAGTAAGGGCGGATTATGAAAGAAATATCAATTTCAGAGATATCTCAAAATCTTAATAAGGAAGTATTAATAAAATCCTGGGTTTTTAATTTTAGAAGCTCAGGAAAAATTTATTTTCTGCAATTAAGGGATGGTTCCGGAAGAATCCAAGCGGTGGTTAGCAAAGATGACATATCTCAAGAAGCGTGGAAAGTATGCGAACAATTGACCATGGAATCCAGTATTGAGGTTACAGGAAAGGTGCAGGAAGACAAACGTTCTCCTTTCGGCTACGAAATGCAAGTGCAGGAGATCAAGCTGATTCAGCAAGCCGAGGAGTATCCTATTTCCAAAAAAGAGCACGGCATTGATTTTTTAATGGATCAGCGCCATTTATGGGTCCGATCCGAAAGGCAGGCGGCGATCATGACGGTGCGGGATGAAATAATCTGGCAGATGCGGGAATTTTTCCGAAAAAAGGGATTCACTTTGACTGATACACCTATTTTAACTCCCACTTCCTGTGAAGGAACCACCACTCTTTTTGAAACGGACTATTTTGACGAAAAGGCCTATTTATCCCAGTCCGGCCAGCTTTATTTAGAGGCAATGGCCATGGCGCTGGGAAAGGTTTACGATTTCGGCCCTACTTTCCGCGCGGAGAAATCCAAGACCCGCCGGCATATGATGGAATTCTGGATGCCGGATGCCGAGGCGGCTTTT